>DATHUY010000148.1 GCA_035461765.1 Longimicrobiales bacterium | reverse complement strand
AAGAGCGATTGGCACGGCCACGGTATCGTTCGGCCTGGTGTCCGTCCCCGTCAAGCTTTACTCGACGGGCGACACGACGGCCGCGGTGAGCTTCAACTGGATCCACAAGGACTGCGGATCACGACTGAAGCAGCAGTACATCTGCGCGACGGAAGGCACCGTTGTCGAGAAAAGCGACATGGTGAAGGGGTACGAGTTCGCGCGCGAGCAGTATGTCCTGTTTTCTACGGAAGAGCTGAAGGCCCTCGAGCAGAAGGCGGACAACACGATCGAGATCGTGGAGTTCGTGCCGTTCGAGAAGGTCGACCGGGTCTACGTCGACAAGCCGTACTATCTGGGACCGGACAAGGGTGGAGACCGGGCGTATCGCCTGCTCGGCGCGGCCATGCGGGCGACGGGCCTGTCCGCGCTCGGCCGTTACGCGGCACGCGGCAAGCAGTACCTGGTGCTGCTGACGCCGCAGGACGACGGGATCCTGATGGAGCAGCTGCGCTACTCGCACGAGGTGCGGTCGTTCGCGGACGTGCCGATCGGCTCCGCCGAGGTGAAGGAGAAGGAGCTGGAGCTGGCCGTGCAGCTGATCAAACAGATCGCGACGGACGACTTCAAGCCGGACGCGTACCGCGACGAAGTGCGCGAGCGCGTGCTGGAGCTGATCCAGCGCAAGATCGAAGGCGAGGACATCACGGCATCGCCGGTGGAAGCGCCGCAGACGCAGATCATCGACCTGATGGAGGCGTTGAAGGCGAGCCTGGCGCGCTCGGAGGGCGGAGCGGGCGAGGACGGTGAATCGTCGCGCAAGCCGGCAAAGAGCGCCGCATCGACGAAGACGACGCGGCGTGCGCCGCGCAAGAGAGCGGCGGGAGGTCAGTAGCAGCAACTGGTGCCCGGTCGAATGATGGGTTACAGCACCCGTGACGTGGCCAGTCTGCTGAATATGCCGGAACGTCGCATCCGCTCGTACGCGCGTGCGGGCCTGATCACGCCCGCACGCGGACCCCGCAACGAATATCTCTTTTCCTTCCAGGATCTGGTACTGCTGCGTGCGGCCGCCGAGCTGTCGCGCGCCAACGTGCCGGAACGTCGCATCCACGAGGCGCTCGCCCGACTCAAGGAGCAGCTCCCGCAGGACCGCTCATTGAGTGAGCTGCGTATCCACGCGTCCGGCAGCGAGGTGGTGGTGCGCGACAGCAGCGAGCCGCCATGGAACCCGGAGTCCGGACAGTTCCACATCGAGTTCGACGTCGGCGAGCTGGCCTCGCGCGTTGCGCCGCTCGCGCGCGCCGCGCCGGACGCTGCGGAGACGGAGGAACGGTCGGCGGCCGAGTGGTTCGAGGCTGCGGTCGACCTGGAGGCGGTCGCACCCGAGGATGCGCGCGAGGCATACGAACACGCAGTGCGCCTCGATCCCGAGCTGCATGCGGCGCGTGTCAACCTCGGGCGTCTGCTGCACGAGGCCGGGGACCGCGCGGCAGCGGAAGCGCAGTACCGCCAGGTACTCGCCACGCACGAGCACGCGCTCGCTGCGTACAACCTGGGCGTGCTGCTCGAGGACATGAGCCGCGATGTCGACGCCATCAAGGCGTATGCGCGCGCCATTGCCGCCGACCCATCACTCGCGGAGGCGCATTACAATCTTGCACGCCTCTACGAACAGCGCGGCGACAGGCGCGCTGCCATCCGCCACTTCAACGGCTATCGCGCGCTTGTCCGTCCAACGTAGCGAGGCCTCTTGCGCGGCAGCGGGTTAACGTGCGGAGCGCGTGGAGCGGGCGGCGCAACGTGATGTCCGGAACGGACGCGTGATGAGTGCGGTCCGGAACGGACGCGTGATGAGTGCGGTCCGGCTGGCGGTTCGACGCGTGCCGCTGCACGCGTTGGCGATTATCCTCCTCGCCACGGCGTGCGACATTTCCGACCGCGACCGCTCAGGCGATCGTTCCGTCCGCACCGGCGGCACTGCCGTGATCGGCGGATACGTCGACATCCGCACCATGAACCCGCTCGCCACGATCACTGACCTGAACAAGGCGATCGAACGCTACGCGCTGTATGCGCCGCTCGTCATGCTGGACTCCGCCCTGGTCCCGCAGCCGTGGCTCGCCGAGGCTTGGGACACGGCGGCGGTCGGCACCGACTCGCTGGCGCTGACGTTCCGGCTCCGCCGTGATGTCCCGTGGCAGGACGGTCGGCCCACGACGGCGCACGACGTCGCGCACACGTTCCGCATCGCACGCGATCCGGCTGCGGCCTACGTGGATGCCGCGGCGCTGATGCCGTACGCGCCCGAGGCGGAGGTGATCGATTCGTTCACGATCCGGTTCCGCCTCGTGCGGCATCCGGATTTCCTCGAGGCGTTCTTCCTGCTGCCGCCGCTGCCGTCGCATGTCCTCGGCGATGTCACGGCTGCCGACGCCGCGCGCCACCCGCTGGGCACCACCCCGGTCGGGAACGGCCCGTTCCGGTTCGTGCGGCGCTCGGCGCAGGAGTGGGTGTTCGAGGCGAATCCGGACTTCCCGGCAGAGCTGGGCGGGCGGCCACCCCTCGACCGCATCGTGTATCGCACCATCCCCGAACAGACCACGCTGATCACGGAGCTGCTGACCGGACGACTGGACATTGCCGTGTCGATCCGACCATTGCAGATGGAGCGCATCGCCGACGCCGACAACGCGCGGGTGATCACGTTCCCCGTACCGAACTGGGTGTTCCTGGCCCTCAACACGCGACTGCCCTGGTTCGATGAGCGCGCTGAGCGCCGTGCGATCGCGATGGCGATCGACCGAAATGAGCTCGTCGATGGCATCATGGGCGGGTTGAACATCACGGGCGCATCGACCGTGACACCGGTGCACCGGGCGTTCGACCCGACCTCAGCCGTCCGGTTCGACCCGGACTCCGCGCGCCTCCTGTTAGAGCGCGCAGGCTGGCGCGATCGCGACGGCGATGGCGTGCGCGAGGACGCCGCGGGCAGGCCGCTCCGTTTCCGGCTCAAGGTCTGGCAGGGCGCAGGCTCCTACCGCGAGCTGGCGGAGGCGGTGCAGGCGCAGCTCGCGCGCGTGGGCGTCGCCGCGCAGCCCGAGGTCGTGGAGTTCAACACGTTCCTCGCCCACGTGCAGGGCCGCGAGACCGACCAGGGACGGGTGCGTGATTTCGATGCCGCGATCGGCAACTGGACGGATAACCTGCTGCGGAAGGACGACTCCCAGCTGCTGCACTCACGGCACCGCGATGGTGCCAGACAGTGGACCGGCTTTAACAGCCCGCGGCTCGACTCGCTGCTGGACGCACTGGCGACCGAGACCGAGCCCGATCGGGCCGCGCCGCTGTGGCGCGCATACCAGCACGCGCTGACGGACGAGTCGCCTCTGATTCTGCTGTTCTACGCAATCGGCATCAACGGCGTGCACGAACGGCTGAACGGCGTGCCGGCGGGTGACCCGCGGGGTCCGCTGGGCACGATCGGACAGTGGTGGCTGGACGGGCAAAACGCCCCGGACCCGGCTTCACTTTGAGGAAATTCTCCATCCAGTCATGGGAATGGCTCACAATCGGGCAGGATCGGCGGGAAGTTGGCGGAAGGTCGCCATTTTCGGCCGATAGAACGGCCATTCGCATTGCTGACGGAGCCACAAACGTAAAGTGAAGCCGGGTCCGGGGCGGTTCAGGCGGGCAGCGTGAAATGGAACGATGTCCCCGCCGCTCCGCTCTCGACCCAGATCCTGCCGTCATGCGCCTGCACGATTCCCTGTGCGATCGCCAGACCGAGACCGGAGCCGCCGGCCTTCCCCGAGTGCCAGAACCGGTCGAATATGCGCGACAGATTCTCCTCTGCGATCCCGCTGCCGGTATCGCTGACAGTGAACCGTGCGTGACCATCTTCCCGGCGTGCAATGACGGTGACACTGCCGCCGCCCGGAGTGAACTTGACGGCATTGCCGATGAGGTTCGACAGGACCTGAAGCACGCGGCCGCGGTCCGCCTGGACCATCACATCTTCATCCGGGATGTCCGTGCGCAGCTCGACTTCCTGTGCCGCGGCGACGGCGGCAAACAGCTCGCGCGCTTCGTGCACGAGCGAACGCATGCTCTCCGGGCGCGGCTCGACGGAGAAGCGGCCGGCCTCCATGCTGGAAACATCGAGCAGATCCATGATCAGCCGGTCCATGCGCTGGGCCGTGCGTCGGATGATATCGATCTGCCGCTCCTGCGCATCGGGCGGCAGCGGGATGTCGAGCAGGAGCGTGGCGCTCGTGTAGATGGTACCGACCGGGTTCTTGAGGTCGTGGGATACGGTCGCAAGCACTTCATCCCGTGCACGGGTGGCGGCCTCCGCGCGCTGCTTGCTCTTCTGCAGCTCCTCGTTGGTGCGAATCAGCTCCTCGAAGCTGGACAGCAGCAGGCCGAGCACCTGCGCGGGATCGGATGTGATCGTGTATGTCTCGCCGAGGAAGCTGATCTGCGCCGGGTCACCCGGCTGGCGGTCACGTCTGAGCTGCTGATTCTCGATCACCTGCGCCATGCGGGCCAGCAGATGCTCTCCCTCGTAAGGCTTCGTGATGTAATTGTCCGCACCGCACTCCACACCGCGCACGATGTCACGCGGGTCAGCGAGCGTCGTGAGCAGGACGAGCGCCGGCGGGTCGGGGATCTCCCTCTTGATGCTTGCACACATCTCGTAGCCGCTCATGCCCGGCATCACCACGTCGCTGAGCACCAGGTCGAAGTGGCCGTCGCGCGCCAGGCCGAGCCCCTCCTCGCCGGAACGGGCGGTCGTCACATCGTAGCCGTTCTGCATGAGCAGTGAACGCGTCGCCTCCAGTTGCGTCGCGCTGTCGTCCACCACGAGTACCCGCTCACCCGGCATGCGCACCCCCGCTCACGATTTCCAGCACCCGTTCGGCGATTCGCTCGATGGGGAGCTCGATATCCACAGCACCCCGACGCACCGCTTCGGCTGCCATGCCGTACACGACCGATGATGTCTCATTCTGAGCGATGACGTATGCGCCCGCTGCATGCGCCTCCTCCAGGCCGACCGCCCCGTCCGACCCCATACCGGTGAGCACGACGGCGAGCAGATGGCGACCATACGCCCTGCCTGCGCTCGCGAACATGTACGTCGCGGATGGACGGAAGCCGGCGATCGGCGGGTCTCTGGAAAGAGCGACGCGGCCCTCTCGCGTGACGCCGAGGTGTGCATCATCAGGTGCGATGTACACCACGCCTTCACTCAGGCGCTCGCGATCCTCGGCCAGCTTCACGCGCAGGGCGCAGCTAGCGGCCAGCCATTCGGCGAAGCCGGCCGAAAAGTCACGCGCAATGTGCTGCACCACGAGGACCGGCAGCGGCAGCGTACGCGGCAGGTCCATCAGCATGCGACGCAGCGCCGGGGGGCCTCCGGTGGACGCAGCGATCGCGATGACCTGCGGCGCCTCCATGGCCTGGCGGCGCGGCCGGGGTACCGGCTGAGATACGGGATTCACGTGCGATGACCAGTGGCGCACGACCTTTACGTGAGCCATCGCACGAGCCATGGCACGCAGCTCTGCAGCTCGCTCTTCGAAGCTGCTGCCACCGACGTTCTCCGGCTTCGGCAGCGCCAGCAGCGCGCCGGCCTGCGTCGCACTGAGCGACAGATCAACGTCCCGGCGCGTCACCGCGGACACGATGATGATCGGTGTCGGCGCGCGGACCATGATCTGTTTCGTCGCCTCGAGACCGTCCAGGACGGGCATGTGCACGTCCATGATGACCAGGTCCGGCTTGTGTCGCTCGACCAGGTCCACCGCTTCTGCGCCGTCATGCGCCTCGGCCACCACACGCAGGTCCCCTTCCGCTTCGAGCACGGCGCGAAGCAGGAACCTGGCGGTGGCGGAATCGTCCGCTACGACGACGCGGATCATGTATCTCCGATCAGCTGATGGACCGCTTCCAGAAGTGTCGCCTGATTGAAGCCCGACTTGACGATGTAGGCGTCCGCACCGGCCTCCAGTCCCCGCGCCCGGTCCTCGGGTGACTCCAGTCCCGTCACGAGCACGATCGGCAGTTCGCGGAAACGCTCGCTCGCGCGCACGCGGCGGCACAGGGCAAAGCCGTCCATGCGCGGCATTTCGACGTCCGCCACGAGCGCATCGGCACCCTCACGTTCCAGCGTCTCCCAGGCGTCCTCGCCATTCACGGCGGTGAGCACCTGGTAGCCTGCCGATTCCAGAACGCTCTGCTCCAGCGTGCGCGTTGTGATGGAGTCGTCGGCGACCAGGATGCGCTGGCGACGGCGTTCGGTATCCTGCCTCGCGGGCGGGGCAATCGCCGTGCCCGGTCGGAGTCCAGCCGCCAGCAGCGACGACACGGCGAGTACCAGAGCCACACTGCCCGAGGGCAGAATGGCGGCACCGGCGGTATGAGCCACCGCCCGCTCACCCACGGCGAGCGGGCGCATGACGATCTCGTCCTCGTCCAGCACGTCGTCCACGATGAGAGCCGCGCGCCGTGACCCGGCGCTCACAATGGCTACGAGCGCCGTATCCTCCAGCGGACGAGGCTCGAGCGGCGGGCCGAGCAACCGGGCGAGCGACAGGACCCGGATCGGCCCGCGCGAGGTCGGCAGCACCGTGCCCCCCGTGACGCTGCGGAGATCACGCGTACGCACGCGCCGCAACCGATCGACATGCGTCGTCGGCAGTGCATAGATGAAGGACCCGAGACGGACCAGCACGGCCCGGAGCGTCGCCGGCGTGGGAGGACATTCCAGGAGAAAAGTGGTACCGGCGCCTTCCGTCCATTCGACATCGACGGTACCGCCGATGCGCTCGAGAGCCGATCTGACAATGTCCAGACCGACACCACGGCCGGAAATCTCCGTCGTGTACGTGCGGGTCGAGAAGCCGCCTGCCAGCAGCGCGTCTGCCAGATCCTCGGCACTCTTCGGCACCGGACGGTTGGTGTCGCGCAGCGTCCTGCGGATGGAATCCTCGTCCAGCCCGGCACCGTCGTCGCTTACCGAAACGGTCAGCCGCCCCCCGCTCAGCTCGGCGGAGATCCGCACCGTACCCTGGCGCGGCTTCCCCGCACGCTCGCGCTCCGCCGGCTTCTCAATGCCGTGATCCACGGCGTTGCGCACGAGATGAAGGAGCGGATCACGGAGGGCATCGATCACCATGCGATCCGCTTCCGTATCCTCGCCTTCGATCACGAGCTCCACTTCCTTCTCTTCGGCAGCAGCGACATCGCGGACGGCGCGCGGCAGGCTCACACACACATCGCCGAACGGCCGCAGGCGCAGCCGGCGCACGACATCGGCGACGTGATCGGTGGCACCATCCAGCCGTCGCGCATCCTCGTCGCTTCTGTCGCTGCGGTCCACAATGCGACCGGTCGCAATGATCAGCTCTCCTACCGCCGACATCAGCGTGTCGAGTCGTTCGGCACTGACGCGGACCAGCTCGTCGGCGGGCTCCACGTCCTGCACAGTTACATCGGCAGGCGCGCCATCGGCCGCGGCGGCATCCTGCGGTTCCGGCTCCGCTTCAGCCTCGCGGTGCTGCCCGCGCGACTCCACGGGTTCGCTTTCGGGGGGCGCGGACGCGGTGGCACCCGGCCGGGACGGCGCAGACGGCGACGAGCGATCCGCGCGGGATGTCGGCGCGCGCGCGGCTGGCGTGCGTGCGTCGGAGGGCGCTGCACGATCGGCCAGTGCCTCGACCTGAGGCAGCAGGGCATCCGCGACCGAGCCAACCAGCGGTTCGGCGGCACGCAACCGCGCCGCCGCATCCTGGAGGCCGTCGCACGTGGCAAAAAGCAGAGAGAAGTCCGCGCCGCTCAGACTCTGCGTGCCATCCCGAAGGTTCGCGAACACGGATTCCATCGCGTGACAGACGCGCTCGACGACGGGCACGCCTGCCACGCGCGCCGCCCCCTTGATCGTGTGCGCGGAGCGGAACAGCGCACGCACATGATCATGGTCGGACGGCCGCTGCTCGAGCGCGAGCAGTCCGCGGTTCAGCTCGCGTACCTGCTCCTCGAGCTCCTGCACGAACGTCGCCCGCAGGCGGTCGTTCAGGTCGTCGTCGTTCATGGCTCAAGCGCTGAATGTGGCACGACTCAGCGCCTCACTGCATCCACGCCGACGAGATTGATGAGCCGCGATCCGAGCCGGTTGAGCTCCTGCGCCGCGCCTTCCGCCTGACGGGTAGCCGCCAGATTCTGCTGCGCGGCCTGCTGGATGTTGCCGATCGCCTGCTTGATCTGCGACATGCCGGTCGACTGCTGGCCGGCCGACGCGGAGATCTGTGCCGCGGCCTGCGACGCATCGCTCACCGCTGCCGCGAGCTGACGGATGGTCTCGCCAGCCTCACTGACCTGGCGCGACACGTCATTCACCTTGCGGTTACCCTGTTCCGTCACGGCTACGGCGGCGGTTGTCGCACGCTGCACCTGTTCCAGGATCTGCCGCACACGCACCGTGCCGGCCTTGGACTGCTCCGCCAGGTTCTTCACCTCGCCGGCGACCACCGCGAACCCGCGGCCCTGTTCGCCCGCACGCGCAGCCTCGATCGCGGCGTTCAGCGCGAGCAGATTGGTCTGCTCCGCGAGATCGCTGACGGTGGCTATGATCTCGCCAATGGCCTGAGCCTGCTCCGTCATCTCGACCATCCGCTCCTGGATGGTACCGACATGCTCGCGCACGTCGTTGATGCCCGCCACTGTCGTTTCTATCGCGTCCCGGCCCTGGCGACCGATCTCGGCCGCACGCTGTGCGGAGGCGGCGACGCTGCGGGCGCGCTCGGAGGATTGATCCGCTGTCTGTACGACCTGGTCGACCGTGGCCGCCGTCTGCGTCACCGCCGCCAGCGATTCGGTCGCACCGCTCGCCTGCTGCGTGGTCGTGGACAGGATCTCGGCCGCGCTAGTGGCAAGAACGTTGGACGTCTCCTGCAGCGGTCTCGACACTGCTCGGTTCAGGAGGTACGCCGTGACAATGAAGATCACGAGGGCGAGGGCGAGCGCAGCCAGAATCGCCGTTTCCGACGCCTTCGCTCGACGCGCTGCATCGGCCCGTAGGCTATCACCGTCGGCGAGTGAATCATCGACGTGCTGCTGGAGGAGCGCCTCGAGCCGCGTGCGCGTGGGGACGACCTCCTGCTGCCGGATCGGGACGGCGGCCTCGGGGTTACCGGCTTCCCACAACGCGAGGACGCGCGCCGTCGCGTCATCCCACTGGTCGAGCAGGCGCAGGGCCTCGGTCCAGACCAGCTCCTCATCGCCGTCTGCCGCCGCGCGCAGTTCGTTGAGACGCGCACGTGACTCGGTCAGCGCACTGTCGCGACTGGCGGGCGTCGCACCGATCTCGCGCACCAGTACCCGCAGGTACGCGACGTTCGCATTTCCGAGATGCCGGCGCGCGTCGATCGAGCGCAGCAGAATCGAGCGCTCCTCCTCGACCGCGTTCGAATAGGTGCCGGCCGTCTGGCGCTGCGCCCAGATACCGGTCAGCGCGATGATTGTCACCAGCACTGCGCCGAATGCGAATCCCGCTATGATGCGCCGGCTGATTGTCCAGTTCAACTCATCCTCCTCGTCCCAGGTCGTCGGATGCCGCGACCGCACGCCCGGCCGCCAGCACGGCGTCCGGATCCATGACCAGTACCGCATCGTCCGTAATGCCGCGCAGCAATGTGCGCGCGGATACCTCCTCGGCGCCGAGAGGCCGCACCGTCCTCTGTGCCAGATCGATGAAATCGCGCGCTGCATCCGCGAGGATGCCAAACGGCTGGCGACCGCCATCGATCACGAGCACGCGGCTGAGATCCGTTATGCCCTTCGAGCTGACGCCGAGCTCCGCGCGCAGATCGAGGATGGTCAGCACCATCCCGCGCCAGTGGGTGATGCCGAACAGCGGCGGCCGAGCGCCTGCCAGTGGAGTCAGCTCACGGAGCACATGCACCTGGAGCACGATCCTGGCATCGATCGCGTAACGCTCGTCGGCAAGCTCGAAGATGACGGCAGGAATCGCTTCCGACGTCCGATCGGCCGCGGGCACCCGGGCCAGCTCTTCGGCACGCTTGCGCAGAACATCCACATGTCCCGGAACGGCCAGCCGCGCCGCCTTCAACGATTCACTCATTGTCCTCCTCCGGTCGCGACGATGCGTCCGGCGCGCTGCCGAGCAGCGACACCTTCACGCGCACCAGCTCCGCCAGCCGACCGGCGCTCTCACCATCGGACGCCGGGACCATCGCCGCCGGGTCGAGATCCGTCAGCAGTGACGCCGCGTTGCGCAATGCGCGGCGTGCTCCGTCAATATTGCCACCGCGGCGATGCGCCTCCCCAAGCGTGAGATGCGCCACAATCAGATTTCTGTCCATATACAGGGCGCGGCGCGCCGCCGCGGCAGCGTCCGCAGGCCTGCCACACTGCAGGAGCAGTACTGCGTGCAGGTACAGCAGCTCGGCGGTCGCACCCACGTGGTCGATTGCGCGCATCACTGTGTCAGCCGCTTCGTCATGCCTGCCCTCGTTGGCCAGCGCGCGGACCCACGTCGTCCACGCGGCCGTGCTCAGCGACGCCGACCGCTCGGCCACAGCTGCCAGCTCGTGCACCTGCCGGAAGTCGCGGCGTGTGTAGGCATCAAGGATGGCGTCCGCGGCGAAGGCGGACCCGTGGGTGGCGTCGGCGGTCGAGGCGGACGGACGCTCCTCGCTGGCCGCCGGCGCGGACGGGCGGGTGCGGACGGCGTCCGGTGGAGCGCTGTCCGACGCTGCAGCGGCTGCATCAGCCGTGGCCCCTCCTGAAGCGCGCGTTGTCACGGGCGAGTGGTCGACATTCGCAGTCATGTCCGAGCTGCGGCCCCCGGCTGGCGCACCATCGCGGTGCAGCGGCTCTCGCGTCGCAGCAGACGCAGCGCGGATGTCGTCGGCGCCGGCGGCGCCACGACGGCGATACACGAGACCTGCCTCCGTCAGAACTACGTCGCAGTCCACGAGATCCGATATCGCAGGATCGGAAGCGCCCAGGAGCAGCCAGCCATCCTCACTGAGCGACGCGATGAGCCGCTGTGCGACGCGCTCGACGGTCGGTGCGTCGAAATAGATGAGGACGTTGCGGCACACGATGACATCCATGCCCCAGATGCCATTGGCCAGCGACGGGAACGAGTCCTCCGCGAGGTTCAGGTATCGGAAATCGACCCGCTGGCGGATGCGCGGTGTCAGCTCGAAGAACCTGCCATGCTCGGCGAAGTAGCGGCGTCGGACCGTATCCGGTGTGTTGCGCAGCTGCCACTTCGAATACAGGCCGCGCTGCGCATCGGCGAGACGGCCGCGGGCGATGTCCGTACCGACAATGTCGGAACGGTCAGCTGCATTCATCTCCTCGAACAGCATCGCAATCGTATAGGGCTCTTCACCGGCTGCGCACCCCGCACTCCAGACGCGGATCGCGCGATCCGCCGGGCGCGATGCCAGCAGCGCCGGCAGGATGCGCCAGCGAAGCAGGTCGAATTGCGCGGGATCACGCTGGAAGTACGATTCACCGATGGTCAGGTCGGCTACGAACGACTCGCGTGCACCGGCATCGTCACGCAGGAGCGTGAGCAACGCGTCGCTGTCCTCGATGCGGAGACGCGCCATCGTGCGGCGGATCGTTGCTTCCACGTCCTGCAGGCGCGAATCCGGAAACACCAGACCCGTCCGCTCGCGCACCAGCGCTGCAACATCCGCGAACGCCGTGGTGCTCCAGCCCTTCATTCGGCAGCCCGATCGCTGTGCGCCGACAGCGCGTCGTCGAGAACCGCAGCCTCGGCGTCCTCCAGGAACGCATCGAGCTGCTGGATCAGCACCAGTCCCTCGGGAAGCCGCGCCACGCCGGCGATGTGACGTCCCGTGCCGGGAACCGAATCAGCCGGCTCGATCGATGCCGGATCGACGTGCTCGACCCACTCGGTGCGGTCGCACCGGAACGCCGCCAGACGGCTGCCGGTCCAGGCGACGACCAGGCGCTCGTCCGGATCCAGAGCGCGCGCCCCGAGGCCGAAGCGCGCACGCAGATCATACACAGGCACCAGCTCGCCGCGTACGTCAACGATCCCCTCGATGACCGCTGGCGCGTCAGGCAGGGGCGCGATGAGCACCGCGCGCACTACCTCGCGCACGGAGCGCAGCTCGAGCGCGTACCGCGTGCCGGCCAGCTCGAAAACGAGTAGCTCCAGGTCTTCGGCGGACGTTTGATCCATGAGCAGGATTGTACGGACCGTGCGGCGCAACCGCACGTGGCGCCGTCATGCCGGATTCATGCAAGGAGAGGGCCGGGCCACACCGCCTGGCTCGGGCGGGCTCAGGCCTCCGGGCACAGTCCGGCGCGAGCGGCGGTGCGTTGGCGGTACGTGGCTGGCGCGAGGCGCTGCCTCTGCGGTACGTGGGCCGCTGCGACCGACGCCGCGCGGAGGTACTCAGCCACGCCACTGGTGAGCTCAGCGACTGGCGCGTGCTGTCTGGATGGTCTCTGCGGAGCCGGTCCACGTCCCGCCGGTGATCCATCCGTGGCTGGATCGGGCGAGTCCTACGGCTCGCCTCCCGAGCCGCCGGATTCCTCCCGGAACTCGACGTGAGCCGTATCGGCGATTGCGGCGCCATTCAGCGTTCCGGTGATGACGGCGGTTCCCTGTTCCGGCCCAGACTCCAGCCGGGCCGTGTAGGTGCCGTCACCATTGTCGATGATGGCAGTCATGGACCCGAGCGTGCTGCTCAGCGTCACCGCGCCGGCACTCGTCCAGACGCGATTCCCGGCAGCATCACGGACAGTCACGGTGATCCTCGTCTGCGAGATACCCGCCAGTAGCGACGCCGAGTCCGCTTCGATCGTCGTCGTCAAGACGCTGCCCGACTCATGACGGAGCTCGACTCGCGCGGAATCCGCGATGGCCACGCCGTTCAGCGTGCCCGTGATGACGGCCGTGTCCGGCAGCTGGAGCGGGACCCCACCGGCCGTCGTGTCGGCCATGAGGCGCGCCGAGTACGTACCGTCACCATGGTCAGTCTCGTGCATCAGGAGCCCCAGTGTCGTCTGGAGTGCGAGAGTGCCCGCGCTGACGCCTGTGATGTTGCCGTGGGAATCCCTCGCGGCCGTCGTGATGACCGCGTACGATACGCCGTTTGCCGCAATTGTCGTCGAGTCGGCTGAGATCGTCGTCGTCATGTAATCGATCGGTCCCGCCTCAAGCACGATGATCGCGGAATCCGCGATCGCTGCACCGTTCAGCGTGCCGGCGATCACCGCAGTGCCTGTGACCGTGCCGGCGGTGAATGCGGCGGTGTAGGTGCCATCGCCCCGATCCGTGATGCCGCCGAGCGCACCCAGGTTCGGAGGATCGAACGCGACGCTCGCGCCCGTGACCGGATTGCCGTTTCCGTCCGTCACCGTCACGGTCACGAGTGACGTCGAGACGCCATCAGCGATCAGCGAGCTCGAGTCCGCAGCGATCGTGGCCGTCTTCGGATCCGCAGTGCCCGCCTCCAGCACGATAATCGCGGAATCCGCGATCGCTGCACCGTTCAGCGTGCCGGTGATCACCGCAGTGCCTGTGACCGTGCCGGCCGTGAACATGGCGGTGTAAGTCCCGTCGCCCCGATCCGTGATGCCGCCGAGCGCACCCAGGTTCGGAGGATCGAACGCGACGCTCGCACCCGTGACCGGATTGCCGTTCCCGTCCGTGACCGTCACGGTCACGAGCGATGTCGACGCGCCGTCGGCCACCAGCGAGCTCGAATCCGCGTCGATCATCGAGCTGTTCGGATCCGCGGTGCCTGCTTCCACTACGATGATCGCGGAATCCGCGATCGCTGCACCGTTCAGAGTGCCGGTGATCACGGCAGTGCCTGTGACCGTGCCGGCCGTGAATGTGGCTGTGTAAGTTCCGTCGCCCTGATCCGTGATGCCACCGAGCACACCGAGGTTCGGCGGATCGAACACCACGTTCGCGCCCGTGACCGGATTGCCGTTCCCGTCCGTGACTGTAACGGTCACGAGCGAAGTCGAGACGCCATCAGCGATCAGTGAGCTCGAGTCCGCAGCGATCGAGGCCGTGCTCGGATCCGCGGTGCCCGCCTCCAGCACGATGATCGCGGAATCCGCGATCGCTGTACCGTCCAGCGTGCCGGTGATGACGGAGGTACCCACAGTCGTACCCGCTGTGAATGTGGCGGTGTAAGTGCCATCGTCGTGGTCCGTGACGGAATCGAGCATGCCCAGGGTCGGTGCATTCAGCACTACCGTGCCGGCGCTTGCACCGATCTCAGCTCCGCCTGCATCACGGATCACGACCGTGACCTGAGACATCGACGTTCCGTCGGCAGAAAGCAATGAGGGCGATGCGGTGATCGATGCCGTTCGCGCGAGCAGTGTGTCCACGGAGACCGCCGCGGCACCGCTCATACCGTCCACCATGGCCGTGACGGACGCCTCCCCCACCCCTGCAGACGTGACTGCGCCCGCTGCATCCACAATAGCTACCGATGGATCGGAGGAACTCCACTCCACCGGTCTGTTCAGAACCGCACCGTTCACGTCGTACACGGTGGCGCTCAGCTGGCGGACGTCACCGATCGAGCTGAACACGACATGCGCTGGATCGATCTCGACGCGGTGGGCGCGCGTCGGGCCGACGTACGCCACATCCACGATCTCCAGCTCGGCATGACTGATCGAGCCATCGGACACGGTGATCGTGCGCGTTCCGCGATAGACTGTTTCACTTCCCGAGTCAAGCTCGAAGACAACGTCCATCTCATCGGCGACCGAACGGAGCTCCACCACCCACGACTGCTCACCGGTGCCGTTGAACGGCATGACCGTATCGACTACAGGCGAGTCCCCTGCACCGGACCGCTGGATGAGCGTCCGCACGTTGTCAATGTCTATCCCCATCTCGGTGGGGTCGCCACCGGCGGGAAACGCGGGACGGATGTGCAGCTTGCCAAACCGCGTGCCGCCGTCCGTGGGAGTCAGACAGGCAGTGACGAGGATCGTGCCGAGGACCGCGCTGCGGAGTCGGCTACGACCGGGACGGATGCGAACCCGTACGTCACTCACCGGATGCTCCGTTGCCAGCGGACCGACAGCGTGTGCTCCTGGAAGCCGCCGGCGGCGGTTTCCAGGCCACTCACGCGGTTGGTCCGCGCCGACACGGTGAGCATGTCGGAGTCCGTCACGCGGTATCGCGCGGACAGCGCGGCCTGAATGGCACCGCCGGCGTGAAGCCGCGAGTTGGAGAGCGACGCGCTCGACGACCACCGTCCGCCGCTTGCGCGATACTGGCCGGCGAGGCTGTAGGTATGCCGGAGATCCCAGCCGGCCTCGCCGACATTCGAGAATGCCAGGCCGACGGCTGGCACGACGCTCATCCGGCTGGCCACCTCGAGCGTGCTCCGCACGCTGATGTCGTGCGCGCGAATGGCAGACGCCGCACGCAACGGGCTCGCGTCACCGGCTTCCTGGTAGCCGTAGCTGATGGCCATGGCCCTGGGGAAGCGGCGCTGCACGAACATGAATGTCTGTGTGGCGCCGAGTGTGAGGCTCGTGAAATCCACGCGGCGCTCCGCGTCGTCGGTGTCGCTGCCGACCGTGTTGATCGCAGCCCGGACGGACGTGCTCGTGACGCGTGACGGTCGGAAGGCCGCGGTCGCAGCCAATCGGTTGCGCGTGGTGGTGGCGAGCTTCTGCCCCAGCAGGTTGTCGTTCTGTCGCATACCCTGCAGCGACGCGTTCCACGCGCGGAAGCGCACCGCGACCCGTCCGTCGAGCGCTCGCTGATCCGCCGGCATCGATGCCAGGCCGAGCGACACGTAGCCGGCACCTATGTACCTGTAGCCGAGGGCGGCCGTCAGCGATCGAGGTGACTCGGTCGTCGAGCCCGGCAGCGTGAGCCGCCGCAGCTCGACCTGCGCCTTGTGCGCGATATCGCCGTAGGTGCTCGCGCGCGGCGTAATGAAGGAGCGCAGCAGACCGACGTACTCGTCGAGCGACTCATCGGTCAACACAGGTGCGCGCCGGTCGCGGGAATGCAGGCTCGCTGCAACCTCACCCGTGACTACGACCTGATCCTGCCAGATCGGTAATCGCGTCACCGCGGCTGCCACTACGTTTTCTTCCGGTGTTACGGCGTACGCATTGACCGTAGCGTCTCCTCCCACAGAACCATCCACCGACCCGGCGGGGGGCAGTGATGAGGGATCGTCCGCCGTACGCAGGAACACGAGATCGATGAACGCGCCATCCTGGCCACCCTCGGTCCTGCGGCCGTAACCGATGCGGCCGCCGGCCATGCTGCGTCGATACGCACCATCGATGGCTCCGCCTGCGACGGCGCTCTGCGATCGGCCGGTGAATGCGGCGAGGCGCAACGGTCCGGGGTGCACATTGAATCCGGCACCACGCAGACGCATTCCGTCGAACGTCAGCGTCGAGTACGAGTCGCTGAATGTACCGAGGTATCCGCGCCCCCAGCTCCACTCCGGAGCGACACCGATCTGGTTGAGGGACTGGCGTCCCGTGCTGCCCAGCATCACGTCCGAGCTCGACTCGGTCGAATAGAGCAGATCCAGGTTGACGCTCACCGTACCGAACAGCTCCAGGCGCGAGCGGAGATACAGACGCCCGGTCGACGATGGACGGCGCTGCTCGCGGCCCGACACGGTATAGAGCTCGCCCAGGGATCCGATCTCGCCCGTGAACTGCACGGGATTCGACAGGCGGTCACTGATGCCGGCCTGTGCCCGGGCATCGGCCGGAAAGGCCGCGACCGTCGCGGCAATGGTAAGCGGTGTCAGCAGCAGGCGACGCACGAAATCAATCCGCCGACTCCCACCGACGATCCCGGGCTTCTGCTGCGTCCCGTCGTCGAAACCGACCCCCCGGTAATGCGGCCTCATCGGCCGATCAGCGCCTGCAGCAGCTGCGCGGCGCCCTCCCCCATGTTCGTGAAGTCCAGTGTCTCGTGAACCTCGAACGGCTCGCCGACGAACTCACCGAGAATGTCCCAGCGGACCGGATCGCCGTTCATCGCGGACTGCAGACCGCCATGGAACTCGGCACGCTGGATGACGAGGACCTGTTCACCGCGCGCGATGGCGGCGTTGATCAGGGCATACCGGTTCTCCAGCTCGGCGAGGTTCTGCTGGAGCGTGCGCAGCTGCGCGCGCAGCTCGGCGAGAGCTGCATCCGCACGCATGAGCTGGATGTTCTGGTCCACGGGAGGAATGGCGTTGTAGACGCGCTGCGTCGCCGCCAGAACGGCCATACTCCCGTTGTAGGCGATCGCGCGTGACACATACGTCGCGTGTGCACGCTGGTACAGCGACAATGTCTCGGCCTTCCGTGCTGCGGGATACCACGCGGTGTTGCGATAGGTACTCAGTGCACGGTTGCGCGCGGCCAGCGCCGAGTTCATCGCGCCGCGACGCTGAGTGGCCGTTGCTGTCGCAGCGGCCACCGCGTTCGCCGCGGTGGCGCGCTGTGTCTCCAGCACCTGCCGCAGCTGGTCCACCGTCGCCTGCGGAATCGCGAGCGCCTGCTCCGCCGCATGGCTGGCGGCAGTAGCGGTGGCAAGGACGTCTGCGCCCGCGGCGGCGAATGCGACGACCCCCTGCTGCACGACCGGCCCGATCGCGTCGCCGAAATCGGCGCCCACGACGGCGTCGACCTGGAAGTCCGGCTGCGTGAGGTTGAACGCGCCGGTCGCGCGAATGTCGGCGCTGAACATGTCGTACAGATCCGTCTCGGTGCGGAAGGACAGCAGCTCCCGGGTGAGCGTGAGGTCGACCGCCTGTCGCGCACCGAAGAGCGTGGCGTCACCCTTCACGATCAGGTGCTGCGCGTCCCGGGTCGCAGTCAGGTCGATTTCGGCATCCTCCCAGACGAGCGGTCCGGCGGTGAATGCGCTCAGCTGGCCGCGCGCCCAGAAACCGTCCTCGGTCACCGATACATCGACGCCGGCGAAGTTCGTCATCGCACCATTGGCGCCGAGCGGCAGCCACATCTCGCCCCTGATCTTCATGCCGCGCTCGACGTTCAGCTCCGGCGCGTCCTTCGGCGCGAACTGGAGTCCGACGCCGCGGAAATCCACAGTGGGCAGTGCGTCGAGAGGGATGGCGGGTGATGCAGCGCCACCGCCGCCTGCCACCGCCACGGCCGCATCCCGCGCGGCTGCCATACGCGACTGGAGATCCAGGAGATCGCCCATTCCGAACCCGGCCTCGCTCTCGCCCTTGATCATGAAGCTCGTGGGGACGCCGGCGGGACTGATGGCGAGCGATATCGCCACATCGATGTCCTTCTCACCGATGACCATGCTCGCGGCGAAGCCCGGCTGGATGCTGCCAGTCGGGGTGATGCCGAGCGCGAGGATCACATCGTTCAGTATCAGCCACTCGATACCGAATGGCCGCTGCCACCCGTCTACGGCGGCGAGCCCGCCGGCCAGTGACATGCCGGATCTCGCGAGCGATGCGGCGAGAAAGAATTGCAGCTCTTCCTCATCCATCAGGATGTTGACCTCGCCCACCAGCCGCACGGACGGGTCGCCGGTCAGCTCGAGCGCCAGCTGTCCGGAGCCAAACCACTCCGGCGAGCCGGGCGGCCGCATCGGGGGCAGCTCCGCGCGCAGGTACAGATCCCTGATGACGTCCAGTCCGCCGGCGCCGGGGGCGCCGATCAGCGACAGGCTCCTGCCGAGCGTGCCCTGGAGCAGGATCGAACCTTCGTCGATCCCCAGTGCGGCCATCACCGTTACCAGCGGATGGTCCGGTCCCAGCTCCGCGGCGGGAATCGCTGCGATCAGATTGATTCCGGGCTTGAGGACGAGCCGGAATTCGTCCGCCTTGTAGACCTCGCGGTAGAAGGCATACTCCTCGTCGTCCATCGCGCCCGCAGTACGGTCCACATCCTCGTCAGTGATCACGAGCGCGACATTCGAGAACGTGAGACCATCGAGCACGGGGTTCGACAGCGCCGGTATCGCTTCCGTCAGCGACCAGCCGGTCGGCTTCAGGCCGATCGTCATCGCGCGCCTGCCACCGTCGACGGGCCGCGCAGAGATCAGCACGTGCGCCTCGGCATTGCCCAGCCGCGTCGTGGCCGTTGCCGTCAGCACACCGTCCGCGTCCGTCACGATCCGGACGTCAGACATGTCGAGGAAACCCGCCGGCGGATTCAGCGACTCGAGGTTGAATCCGACTGGCGTCTGCGCCTTTAGTCCCGCCGCCGTCAGCATCAGCAGAATGAATACCGGGAGGAACGAGCGGATTCTCATCAGTCGTCCTCCCGCGCAGCAGTAATCGCCCGGGTGACGTTACCCGCAAGATCGATCAGGTTGAGCAGCGACATGTTGCCGAGCGTGAACGACGCCTTCCAGTACAGACCGCCATCGGACTTCGCGGCCGCCGGCGCATCACCCCCGCCGCGCGCGGCCGCGATTGCAGCCGAATCGGCCCGCAATCTGATCTCGTCCTCGGCGATGTCGCGCAGAAGATCCGTGTGCTTCCTGTCGAAGGCGGCGGCTGCAGCGGAGTCACCGCGCGCGAGTGCGCGATTCCTGTCGTCCCAGGCCATCGATGCCAGCGTCCTGGACGCTTTGAGGTAGGCCTCCGTACGCTCCATGCTCTCTTTGTTGACCGCGTGTCGGCCGAATGTGATGGCCCCGCGAGCTACGTCCTCGCCGTAGAGGATCAGTGAGCCGCGCAGCGTAAGATCGAGGTCGAGCTGCCGCTGGTCACGCTCCGTGATCGCCTTGAACAGCCCATCGTTGATGGCGAGTGCCGCCTCCGGGTTGCCCAGCTTCAGATCCACCGCGTCCCACGGCTGCCATGCGTGATCGGTCGTCAGACGCAGTGTCGGCTTCGTATCCCACTCTTCGAAGTCGTAGCCGAAGTCGATCTCCAGGGCACCCTCCCACGTGATGCCCCGCTGCGTCTCCATCTCGACGATGACCTTGACCAGCGGATGCAGCGAAAAGTCGGTGTCGGCGGAGAACGCCGTATCGCCAACCGTGCGGTCGCGCTTGCCACCCACGCCCATGGAATCGCCGAAGGACAACTCCAGGCCGGTGCGGATCGTCCTGATGGGGCCGGAGCTCAATTCCCGTTCGGGCAACATCGCGCTCACCGTCAGATACTCGTGCGTCATGCCGAAACCGCCCGAGATCTCGTCGCTGCCGCCTCTCATCTCGACCGCTGCCGTCGTGTTGAGACCGATGTATCCCTGAAGCTCGATCTCCGACGTGGCTGCATCGTGCCCCAGCGCCTCGAAGAGCGGCCACATACTCAACTGGCGCGCGTCCAGCACGCCAATGAGATTGAACCCGGGCTTCACATCGACCTCGTGACCTTCCAGGAAGGTCCGCACGGGGGCGAGGCTGCTCCCCTCTTCTCCGAGCGTTGCCTCGAACGCCGATAGGATGGCGACGCCGAACTTCAGCTTCGCACCAGCTGCATCAGTCGCGGTCGTGCTGACGTCTGTTGCAACCCAGTCGCGCAGCTCGTTCGCGTCTCCGGCCGTGCGGATGCCCACCCAGCGCAGTGCCGTATTCTGATTGAAGACACCGCAGTCACCTGCAAACATCACCATGTGCGTATCGTTGGTCCCGTACAGGACCCACCTGCGTCGACCATCGCTGTCGGGCAGCACGTCACGCACGAGTGTGCCTGGGACGCTCAGCTCGCTCGGGAAGGAAAAATGATTCGCCACGGGATACACGATGCGCTCAATGGGCCCGTTCGTCTCCCACTGATCGCAGATCTCCGGGAACCCGATGGAGGGAGGCGATGCACCCGGGCTGCCGATGTGATTGCTGACGCTCACCGGAATCGTGATGTCTGCCGGCAGCAGAGGCGATGTGCTGTCCCCGTACCGGAACGACCAGATCTCGCTGCGACCATCGTTCGCCGCAGCGCTGTATCCGTTCTGATCGAGCGCCTGCACCGTCCACGCGTACCTCTTCCCCTGCTCGAACGGGCGCGCATCGATCGGATAGCGCAGGCTCGGCATCTGAGCGTCCAGGCTCTGGTAGTGCGGAATGTTGGAGCGCAGCGCTTCCGCCGGCGTCTGGCCCTCCAGCACCTCGGCCACACGTACGACGTATGTGAGCTGGTAGTCGATCGGCACCTGTACCGGTGTCCACAGGAACAGCGGGTCCGGCTGATCGACGACTTCTTCGTCCAGCGGCCCGAGCAGCAGCGGTGGATCCGGATATACGATCGTGAACATGGAACACGACTCGGCCAGGACGAATCCTGCTTCGTCCGCGGCAACCGCACACGCCGTGTAGTCGCCCTCCGGCAGTCGACCCGTCCGCGCTGCAGTCTCCTCCAGATCCGTGTCGTGCGTCGTGCTGCCCGCAACTTCGTACGGCGAATCAAAGATGACCGTCGCGCCGGCATCGATGGGCTCCGGCTCGCTCGCCCCCGATACGACGATCCGATTCGTACGATCGATGACATTGAAATGGATGCGCACGCGGGCTGGCGATGCCGTCGAGTTGATGACGGTCAGTGATGAGATGTTGGGATCCGCATCCCAGTCGCTGTAATAGGGCGATGGATACGGGTCGATCGTGAGGATGGCGTCCCACGTGCCCTGCGCCTGCACGTCGGCGGCAGCGAACGTGAGGATCGCCACACCGAATGCCGCTGCTACTCCACGCGTCCGCGTGGAAGCCATAAGCGGGCCTTTCACCCCCGGCCTGCAGGAGCATTTGGGAAATCAGCAGAAAAGAAACTGCTCAGGATTCGAGCAGAGAGAGACGTAACGGGAGCTGCGAGTGTAAATGAGGCGGGTGAGAATAGGTGCATCCGGCATGCCGTGCAAAACCCGGGATGCCAAACATCTGTGGTGATCTCTCCAAGTTGGTACAGCCCAACGCCATGAGCCGCCGGACAGCCAGATTGCTGCCGGCGGCTCGCGCGATTGGCCCGTCAGTCATGCATCAGCAGACCGGATTGTGTTGCACCACTGCACCAGTCAGCGGATCTGCGTCCGGTTCGTGCTCGCGCCGATCTGCACACCGATCTGGAACGTCAGCAGATTCGCTTCGCTGCGCGTCGGCGTGATCGTGATGCTGCCATCCGGGTTGTCCTGGATGTCGCCCTTCTTCAGATACTCGACTTCGCCGTTGCCGTGGTAGCGAACGCCGAGATCGAGAAGTACGGGCGTCGCACCGCGGGAGAGGCTGACGAGAACGCCGCCGCCGCCGGCCCACGCGAGAGTGATGTCGTCGAAGTTTGTCGTGTTCGCGAAGTCCTCATCATTGCCATCGACACCGTCGAGGCTCGATGCCGTACCGAAGTAGGAGCCACCGATGGCGGCGTTGATGTAGGGGCGCACCGGTCCGTCAGGCAGCATGAGCTGTGGCCCGATGTTCAGATAGCCGATGCTGTTCGTCGTCGTCAGGTCGAGCCGGATGCGGCAGCCGACGGTCTGGCTGAAGCAGACTTCGCGCGTCTCGGAGCCGTACACGATGAACCCCCCGTCCGCACGCAGCGCGAACGGACCGCCGCGCCGCACCGGCCAGGCGAAGTTGACGTTGAGTCCGCCGCCATGCTTCACGTAATCCCGGAATTCACCCACCGGCCGCGCGTATTGTCCCTGTATGCCGAAGTAGAACTGCGGGACCGTTGCAAAATCCGCGTCCTGTGCGTTCACGTTCATGGGCGCCACGGTCAGAAGCGTCACCGCCGCCGCCGCGCCGCAGGCCAATCGCCTCAACATCAAAACCTCGCTCGTTATCTATCATGAATGGGCCGGGCGTCTTCGCGCCGGTCCATGTATGTACTACGTGGGACACCTCCCCGGGGTTCACGGCGATCGACGGGCGGGCGCAACTAGTTTGCGGCGCCAGCGAATCCGGGGTGTGAGCCGCCATCAACGGCGAGACTCGTCGCGCTGCAAAACGGCCCCGGCCAGCAGAACGCCTTTCGGCCCGCTTCCTTGCCGCGCAACGAGATTCGCGGCGTGACCACCCGTGCCCGCCCTTCTGAAGTTGCGCCGCAACCGGGCGCGGCCACCGGGCAGACGCCGAGCCGCCGGCTTCAATCACCGCTCAGCGCCGGCTCCGTCGTCAGCCCGGTCGCCGGCGACGCCGTGCGCGCGCCGACCCACGCCCGTGCCTTCTCGCGCCACTCGTCCAGAATCTCGTACGCTGTCGGGATGACGAGCAGCGTGAGGAACGTGGACGTGATGGTGCCGCCGATGACGGCGCGGCCCAGCGGCGCCCTCCAGTCCGCCCCCTCGCCGATGCCGAGCGCGATGGGGGTCATGCCCGCGATCAGTGCGAACGTCGTCATGAGAATCGGGCGCAGACGTATGCGGCCTGCTTCGACGAGCGCCTCACGCCGCGTCATGCCCTTCTCGATCCCCCACTTCGCAAAGTCGATCAGCAGGATCGCGTTCTTTGCGACGATGCCCATGAGCAGGATCACGCCGATCAGGCTCATGATGTTGAGCGTATCGCCCGTGAGAAGCAGCATCAGGACGACGCCGATCAGTGAGAGCGGCAGCGACAGCAGGATCGCGATGGGATCCAGGAACGATCCGAACTGCAGGACCAGGATCAGGTACATCAGCAGCACGGCGATGCCGAGCGCGGTGAAGATGTGACCGAATACCTCGGCCTGGTCCTTCGACTCGCCGCCCTTCGTGAGACGGTAGCCGGCGGGCAGCTCGATCGCAGCGAGACGCGTGTCGATGTCGGCCATCACCTCGCTCAGCGGGCGACCGGCGACATTGGCCTGGATGCTCACGACGCGCTCGCGGTCGAGATGATCGATCTGCGCCGGGCTGATGCCCTCCTGCACGGTGGCGATCTGGCCGAGCGGGAGCATGGTGGTGCCGTCCGGTCCGGCAGTCGTGATCGGCAGCTGGCTCAGGTCACTGGCACGCTGCCGCGCTTCCGGTGCGAGCCGGATCATGACGTCGCGCGTTTCGCCGTCCGGGTCGACCCAGTCGCCGACATCGATGCCGGCGAACGCCGGACGCAGTGACTGTGCAACCTGCGCCGTCGTGATGCCGAGGGTACCGGCGAGCCCGCGGTTCATCTCGACGACGACCTCCGGCTTTTCACCACGCGCCGACAGACCGACGTCGACGGCGCCGGGGACCGCCCTGACCACGTCCGCCATCTGCGATGCGATGCGCGTGAGCTCGCCGGCGTCCGCGCCGCGCAGCTCCAGTTGGATCTGCTTGAACGTGCCGCTCATGTAGCCGGTGAAGACCGAGTACGTGGCGCCGCCGACGCGGTTCACCTGCTCACGCACATCGGCGCCGACGTCCTGGAGCGTGCGCTCACGGTCCGCCTTCGGATGCAGCCTGACATAAATGCTCGCGTTGTCCACCGCGCCCGACTGCCCGCCGATCGTGGTGTACGTGTATGCGACCTCCTCGTGGGTGCGCGCGATGCGCACGGCCTCCTCGGCCTTCAGCCGCGTATACTCGAGGTTCGAGCCGGGCGGTGTTTCCACCACGATCGTCATCTCGCCGCTGTCGCTCTCGCCGAAGAAGCCGGCGCCGCCGAACGTCGCCTGGAGGACGATCGCTCCGAAGAACGATGCGGTCGCGATCGTCACCATCGCGGCGCGATGATCGAGTGCCCAGCCAACGAGTCGCTTGTAGCCCTCGGCCTGCGCGTCGAACCAGGCATTGAAGCGGTCGAGCTTCTTCGTGAGCCAGCCCTTCTCGTGCTCTTCGCGGTGCGGGTCGGCCCAGTAGGCGGACAGCATCGGGTCGAGCGAGAACGATACGAACAGTGACACGAGCACGGACGACGCGATCGTGAGCGCGAACGGCTTGAACCACTGGCCGGCCATGCCGTACATGAACGCGATCGGAACGAACACGGCCACGATCGAGAACGTGGTGGCGGCGACCGCGAGTCCGATCTCAGCTGTGCCCTCGCGCGCGGCGGTATAATGATCCTTCCCCATCTCGAGGTGCCGCACGATGTTCTCGCGCACCACGATCGCATCATCGATCAGAATGCCGATCGCGAGCGAAAGTCCCATGAGCGACATGGTATTCAGCGTGAACCCGAACGCCCACACCGCGGCGAACGCCGCCAGTACGCTGACGGGCAGTGCGAGACCGGTGATGACGGTCGAGCGCCACGAGTTCAGGAACAGGAACACCACGAGGATCGTGAGCAGTGCACCCTCGATGAGTGCCTTCTGCACGTCGTGCACGGACTGCTCGACGCGCTCGCCCTTGTCGACGACGACGCTCAGCTTCGCGTCTGCCGGCAGTGCTGCCTGCACTTCCTCCAGCTTGTGCTGCACGGCCTCGCTCACTTCCGTCGTGCTGTAGCCCCGCGCCTTCACGACATCGATGCCGATGGCCTCGGTGCCATCGAACATGGCGAGCGAGCGCGGCTCCTCGGCGCCGTCGAACACACGGGCCACCTGGCCGAGACGAACGATCTGGTCGCCGCGATGCGCGACCACCATGGCCGCGAACTCGGCCGGCGTCTCGAGCCTGCCACGCAGACGGATCGTCCGCTCGTCCATGACACCGGTCACGCGGCCCACGGGCGCCGCGAGGTTCTGCGCCGACAGCGCCTGCACCACCTGTCCGACGCTCACGCCGGCCGACTGCATGGCGTACGGGTCGAGCTGGACCGTCATCTCGCGCTCAATGCCGCCGCGCACGTTTACCGATGCCACGCCGCTCACGCCGCGCAGCGCCTTCGTGATGCCCGGATCGGCGATGCGCGTGAGCTGCACCGCATCGCGCGTCGGCGAGGACAGCGTCAGTGACAGGATCGGCTCGTCCTGCGGATCGAACCGCGACAGGATCGGCTCCTCCATCTCCGGCGGCAGGTCGCCGCGGATTGTCGAGATCTGGTCGCGGATGTCCTGCGACGCCTCCTGCAGGTCCTTCTCGAAGTCGAACATCACGACGATCTGGCCGAACCCATCCTGCGAGATGGACCGCATCTCGTCCACACCGCTGATGCCGGCGATCGCCTCCTCGAGCGGATCGATCAGCTCGCGCTCCACGCCCTGCGGCGAAGCGCCCGGGTAGATCACCGATACGGCGATCACGGGCGGCGACACCTCCGGGAACTCGTCCGTCTTCAGATTGGCCAGCGCGAACAGCCCGGCGCCGGCGATGATCAGCATCAGCACAACCGTGACGAGCGGCCGGCGGATGGAGAAATCGCTGATGAACATGATCGCCTCCTAGTGCCGCGCGGCCGCTGAGGATGTACTCGCCGGGCCTGCGCGTGCTGGCGACACAGCCGCTGCAGCAGCGGCGCGCCCAGCAGCAACCACGACCGGCGTGCCCGGCATTACGGTGCGTGCTGCACCGATGAGCAGCGTGTCACCCGCGCCGACGCCGGACGCGATCTCGATCGTCTCCGACTCCACGTCGCGCAGACCTGTGACGACCTCGACCAGCTCGACCACACCGCCGCGGATGCGCAGCACTTCCGAGCGGCCATCCGTAGCACCGGCGATCGTCTGCACGGCCGTCGCCGGTGCGGTCAGACCCGCGCGGGTCTCCGCCTGGATCCGGCCCTCGGCGAACAGACCGCCCACGAGCCGATTCTGCGCGTTCGGTATCGAGATGAACACGCGTACCTGGCGCGTCACCGGATCCGCGACCGGACTCACCCGATCGACCGTACCGGTGAACGACTGCGCGTAACCGTTGACGCGGAACTCGACCGGCGCGCCCACGCGGACGGACGCGAGCTGCTCCGACGGCACCGACGCCTCCAGCTGCATGCTCGAAGGATCGACCACCGTGAGCAGCGCCATTCCCGGCTGAACCACGTCGCCGGCGTTCGCCGAACGCTCGGCCACGACTCCGCTGATCGGTGCGCGCAGCACCGTCTTGCTCAGCAGCGTCTCCGCCTGCGCCAGCGCGGCGCGCGCATCGGCGAGCTGACGCTCTGCCGCGAGCGCAGCCGTGCGCGCATCCTCCACCGCACGCTCCGCAACGGCGCCCTCGCCCACCAGCGTCTCCATGCGCTGCACGTTCCGACGTGCCACCAGCGCCGCACCATCCGCGGCACGGACCGCCGACTGCGCCGACTCGAAGCCGGCGCGGATCGCGAGGTCATCGATGCGGGCGACGACCTGGCCCTGGCGGACGGTCTGGCCGACATCCACGCTCGTGCTCAGCACCGCGCCCGCCACTTCCGCGCGCACGGTTGCCTTGCGCTCCGGCTGCAACGAGCCCGAGATGACGGGGCCCGTGCTCACGGCACCGGAGCCCACCACGTGGATGCTCTCCTGTCCGACCGTCACCGCCGGCGCTTCCTGCGGCGCGGCTGCCTCGGCGCGCGTGCGGCCCGATACAACCGCCACGACACCGCCGCTAATTACCACCAGGCCGATCGCGTAAATGCGGATACGGCTGCCGATCGTCTTCCCACTCATGTGTCCCCCTCTATCCCTTCGGCGCTCGCGCCCGTTCGCTCAACGACCCAGCGGCAGGTCCGGCATCAGCCGGATCACCGTTCTCGCTACTTCCACATCACGCGCGGCGACCGCGCGGTTCATCTCCGCCTGCTGCAGCATCAGCCGCGCATCCGACAGCTCGACCTGCGTGGACAGGCCCTCGCGGAACCGGATCTCCGCGATCCGGTAGGCTCGCTCCGCCTGCTCGACCGTGCCCATGCTCGCTTCCCACGCGGCCTCCGCCGACTCCAGACGCTCCAGCGCGGAGCGCGCATCCAGCGCCGCCAGCTCACGCGTCTGCTCCAGCTGCGCGCGCGCCTCCACCACATCCGCCTGTGCCTTCAACTCCGCACCGCGCTGCGCGCCGCCCGTCAGGATCGGCAGCTCCAGCTGCACACCCACCGTCCAGTTCGACCGCATGTCGTCCCACGCCGGCACCCCCTGCTTCGGATACGCGACGCGGCCCCACTGTGACGTCATGGCGATCGACGGCAGACGCTCCGCGCGCGTGGCGCGATGCAACTGCTCGCGTACCGTCACCAGCTCAGTCGCCTGCCGCACAGCCGCCCGCATATCCGACGATGTGTCCGCGTCGATTTCGACATCGGGTCCTTCCGCCGAGCCCTTCGCCGCCGCCACCAGGTTGCTCACCGGCAGCACCGTCGTCAGCTCGAGCGTCGCATCCATCGGTACGTTCAGCAGCTGCTTGAGCCGCATGTGCGCCAGCTCGCGGTCCGCCCGCCGCTGGATCACCTGCGGCCGCTGGTTGTCACGCGCCACCTGCGCACGCAGTACGTCGAACTCCGCACTCTCACCCACCCCCTCTGCAGCGCGCACCTGCGACAGCGTCGCTTCCGCCTGCGCCAGCGACGCTTCCGCGATCACCACGAGACGGTCCGACAGCACCGCACCCCAGTACGCTTCCGTCACGTCCAGCTCCAGCGCCGCACGCGCGCTCGCCACACCCACCTGCGCACTCCGCACCCCGGCTTCGGCCACGCGGCTGCGCGCGACAATGCGACCGCCCGCGAATACCGTCTGGGAAGCCTGGAGCCCGATGTCGTACCGGTTCGCCTGACCGAACGGCAGGTCGCCCAGTCCATCGAACGGACCGGACGCGCCGCTGTCCACCGGCGCGCCCCGCAACGCCTCGAACTCGCTCGACAGCGTCCGCGTGTACCCGACCGTGCCGCCGACCTTCGGGAAGAATCCGCTCCGTGCCTGATAGCGATCGCCGCGCGCACGCAGCAGCCCCGCCTCCGCCACATCCACCGCCTCACTGCCACGCATCGCGCGGTCGACCGCATCACCCAGGCTCAACCGCACCGGCTGACCCGGCACGTCCTGCGCACCCGCCACCGCTGGCAAAACCGCCAGCAGCGCCACGATCACCGCCATCACCACGAGCCTGATCTCGATCGGACTCGCCCGCCGCGGGTGCATCCGTGCTCCAGCATATCGATCTATCATCAACCCCTCCCCGTCCTGCGCTGAGGCCCGGCCTCAGTGATTCAGTGGTGTGTCCGTGCCCGGCCTGACCAGTGCCCGGTTTGTGACTTCCAGTCACGTCCTGTGTCTGAAAAAGTCGCCACGGAGGGCGACCCGTCCTGCTTTCCGTCCTGGCGATCTGTGCGGCGGGGTTACCGCCCGCATGCTCTCGACTGAAGGTATCGCGGCCTGCTTAGAATACGCTTAAAGCCGTCGCGGGCGGTATCTACGAAGCATTGCGGCCGGCTTCGCCAGGCATCTCCGAGTTCAGCTCCGCCTCGACCTCATGGAGCTCGGCCTCCGCCCGCCGTGCCGCCGATTCCTGGTCCAGCCCTTCCTCCGCCAGCCACTCCTGGTACAGCATCCCGGCGAGAATGAAGTTCGTCAGCTCGTCCAGGTAATCCTGTGAGGTCGTCCCCGGGGGCATGCAGCTGCACGCCGTGCGGGTGGCGCCGTGCAGCGCGGCCATGGGCCCGATGATCAGCGACTCGCGCGACTTGTTCGGGAGGATGCCCTGAGCGATGCCATCCCTCAGGACCACGTCGATCGCCGCCTGGAACCGCGCGTCGAGCATGGCCATGGCCGCCTGCGACTCCGGCGGCAGCGACTTGCGGAAGTCGTCACGTTCGCAGTACTGCACCAGACGCTGGTAGGATGTCGCGTGCAGGTGCTTCTCCCAGAAAATGCAGATGATCTGCCGCAGCCGGTGCAGGACGGGCAGTGAGGGATCGATCTGTTCCAGCTGCTCCACCGCTTCGCGCTGGAAATCGCCCGCCAGCCTAGCGTAGATCTCGTCCTTGCTGGCGAAGTGCTTGTATACGGTGCCCTTCCCGATCTCCGCGCGGTCGGCGATCTGCTCGACCGTGACGGCCTGCCAGTCCTCGCTGTCGAAGAGCTCCAGCGCCGCATCGAGGATCTCCCGCTCCCGACGCAGGAACTCCCGTTCCTTCCGTTCCGCAACGCCCATGACTCAATCCTTCCGGGTGCCGGTCGGCGCCGTATTCCGGGCGCAGCGATGGCGTGACTATACTTCCCGATGTGACCGGGAGTCATAATACGACGGCGACCGCCACCACGCAAGGGTTCTGTCATGCCGCGCACAGCCGCGATGGAACGCCGCGTCAGCTATGGGCGCAACTCGCGCGGAGTCGGACAGACCAGACCGCCATCGGCTGCGGGAATTGGGGGTGACGGGCAGAGCGCTTTCGCAATGTGAATATCGACGCGGCGGTTGACGGCGCGGCCGGCTGGCGTCGTGTTGGATGCGACGGGCCGGTCGGCGCCAAAGCCGCGCACGCCGCTCCACAGCGGGTCGACACCCTCGACGATGAGCGCGGCGCGCACGGCGCTCGCCCGCTCCAGGGAGAGACGGTGGTTGGCGCCTGCATCGCCGACGGCATCGGTGTGCCCCTCGACGCTGATGATGTGGCCGGGGTATCCGGCAAGCACAGTGGCGAGGACGCGCAGCTCGGCCCGGGCTGCGGCTGACAGCGTTGCGGAGCCGGTGGCGAATGCAGTGCCCGACAGTCGCACCATGAAAGCGGAGTCCGTCTCGCTCATGTCGCTGGCGCTGGTCATGGCGGCGGCTGCTCGGGAGAGTCCCTGGCGCAGCAGGGCCTCCGCGGCCGCGGCGCGCTCCTCCGCAGCTGCCGCGACGCGCTCGTCGGTCGCAGCGGCGCGCGCTCGCCTCTCTTCCAGCTCCGCCGTTCTCGCTCGCTGTTCGGCCTCTGCCATCGCACGTCGATCCTCGTCTTCACGTCGCTCCAGGGCGGTGTCGCGCACGGCTGGCACCGGCATGGCGGGGTCGGCTGGCCGCGCGACCGGTATCGTGCCGGCTCGCTCCGAAGCGTCCCGGCCCGGCAACGGCGCAAGGGCCACAGGTTCGGCAGTGTACGCGCCGGTGCCGCGCCGCTGGAGCCGCATTCCGATTTCCACAGCGGTGTTCGCCATGTTGTTCAGAGCGGTGCGACGCAGCTCGATCGTGCCGCTCAACCTCGATCGCGCATCCAGCGTGCGCCGCGCCCCGACAGCGACGGCGGCGCCCGTATTGGTACCGGACAGCAGCGCGTCGACATCCCTGTCCCAGGCATCCGCGCTCACCGTCTGAAGGGTCACACCGGCCCGGACGTACGCCCCGGTCGTGCCGGCGGTCAGGAGGTCGTAGCGGGCACCCAGCCAGAGGCCGGTGGCCGCGAAGGAACCCTCATCGCCGCCCGGCAGGCGGTCGATGTTCGCTCGGAAATGACTCAGCCCGGCAATCACGCGCAGGGCGGGACGCCATGCGTATCCGAGATCCACCTCACCCATGATGCTCGGCCCGGCCACGGCATCCTCGGGGAACGCCACGCCGAGCCTGACTTCTGCACCGCCGAACGCGGGCGCGGCCTGCGCAGCGACGGGCAGCGGCGCCCATCCGGCGACAGCCAGGCAGGCGAGGATGGCAATGAGTGCACTGCGCTTCGTCATGGCGTGCGCCTTCAGGGACTGCGTGTGAATACGATGGCGAGCTGCCCGGGCACGGGATCGAGGAGCTGTTCCCCGGCGAACTCCGGAGCCAGCTGCAGCAATCGCTCGCGGTCAACGCCGTCGGGTGCCGCTGCATCGAACGTGAGGGTAGTCGCGTCGGGGGCAGTGAAGGTCATGCGCCGCGAAAGCAGCACGGAACGGAACGCAGTGCCCGAACCGAAATCCACACGCACGCCCGTTTCCGGGGTGGAGTAGGTGCCGTTGGACGTCGTGATGAGTCCCGTCGCCGGGTCCTCGAACACCAGCTGTGCCTCACCGCCCGGCGCCAGCACCAGCCGTGGCACGTCGCCGTCGAGGCGGGCCAGAATATCGACAGCCGGGAGTACACCCTGCGGGTCGAATGTGAGTGTGGTGACGAGGTACGTTCCGACGAACTCCGAACTGGACGGGCCGCTCGCATCGCCGCAGGCGAACAGCAGCAGCACCGGCAGAATCAATCCATTGCGTCGCATCACATCTCCTCCGTGTACTTCATCATTTCGCCGCCATGGTACGGCTCTCACCCAGTACGATCTCGACGCGTCGGTTCAGGGCCCTGCCCTGCCCGGTGGCATTGTCCGCCACGGGTCGACCCTGGCCGTATCCGATGGCGAAGAGCCGGTCCGCTGCGACACCGTCCTGTACGAGCAGCGATCGCACCGCTTCCGCTCGCAATTCCGAGAGTCGCTGGTTCTGCAGCTCCGTCCCGACATCATCGGTATGGCCCTGGATGTAGACCCGCCGATCGGGATGCGCCCGAAGCACTTCCGCCACGGCCGCTACAGCCGCTCGTGCGCCGGGGCTCACCAGCGCGGCCCCGGCTTCGAAAGCAGCGTCCTCGAGCACGGCCGCCGGTCCGCGGTCCGTCTCGCTGGCCGACAGGAAGCGCGAGTGCATGGACGCGGCCGCTGTGAGCGCCGTGCGTTGCGCGGCTTCGAGGCGGATGGCCGCGGCTGCCTCTGCGGCACTCTCGTCGCCGGCCTGCCGCTCAGCCGGAGCTGGCGCGGGAGTGGCGACCTGTGGGGCAGCAGCTGGAGGTGGGGTCACCACATCCGGCGCGACGGGCGGAGTCCTTTCGACGGGGGCGCGGGCGAGCTCGCCAGGCGGCGTCTCGCGCGGCTCGAGCAATGCGGCCCGCAGGTCATTACGAAGCTCGTTCATGCGCAGTGCCTGCGCGGCATCCAGTCGCGGCAGCACGCCGGCAATCACGCCGGCGAGCACGCGCTCTGCCAGCGCGTCGACCTGGGACGGTGTCAGCGCAGGCGTCGTGGCCGGACGACGCATCAGTTGATCGGCGACCTCTGCGGCTACGATCTGCTGCAGCCACGCCCTCGTTTCCGGGTCCTGCAGGGACGCGCCCTCCGTCAGTGGCGGCGCGGACCGGGGTCGATCGGCAGCAATGCCGGCGGCAGGCGACGCGCCGGGGACGGTGACAACTACGGGCGGCGGTACGGCGGCCGGCTCAGGCCCGTAGCGCAGTGTGATGGAGCCCTCGGTCGGAATCGGAACGACAATCTGCCGTTCGCTCTGAAAGCTGCGTGCTGCCGTCAGTGTGTCTGCTGCGTCACTGCGTCCGGGGCCCGTCATACGAAGCGAATCGCGCAGCTCGGCGAGCTCGGCGGTGGCCTCGCGCAGCGCGCGCTGATCCACCGCCGGCGCCGCAACGGCGATCGTGCGCGACGGCCGGCGCGACCCCAGGGCGAACTTCACACCCGCACTGTAGAGCCAGTTGTGGGTCACATCATCCGGGCTCGCGTCACCCTCCAGACCGCTGACGCCGAACATGTAGTCACGCGCAGCGGCATGCAGCAGAACCGGACCGAGCGGAAACGTGAGACCTGCACCCGCAATGGCAGCGGTCTGGGCCGCGGTCCCGTCCTGGTCCACTCTCGCCAGGCCGCCGGTCACGAAGGGCGTGATGCCGAACCCCGTATTCAGGTTGAGCTGGAGCTCGCCGCCCCACGCATGATCGGCCGTGATGCTGTCACCCGACGTATCGAACCCGCGCCAGTAGAAGCCGGTGAGCTGAACGAGCTCGCGGAAGCCCACACCGGCCCGCGCGCCGAACAGATCCGTCTCCCCGGCCGCATGCATATCGAAGCGGCCGACGAAGCCGCCGATGAGCGCATGGATGCCGCTGCCGGAGGATTCCGTGTCCGGACGCGACTGCGACTGTGCCTGTGCCGGGTTCGCCGGCATGCCGAACAGGCACGCCAGCACGACGACGATCGAACGATGGCGTGCTGATGGGATCATTACGGCCCGGCAGATATGCATACCTGTGGCCCTCCGTCGGCATTACTGGTGCTCCAGCATCAATGAATGGAAGGCAGAGGCGCAAGATTGGCACCACACAGGCGACGGCTGTCCGACGGGTTCTCAGCTGCTTCCCTCGCCCGGCGGCTCGAATGCGCGCGTGACATCGCGGTCCACGGAACGCACGTGCAGGTCGCGCTGCGGGAACGGTATCTCGATGCCGGCCTCCCTGAAACGCCGGTCGATGTCGGCGAGGATGCTGCTCCGTACCTGGAGGCGGTTCTGTATCTCCTTCACCCAGACGCGCAGCTCGAAATTGAGCGAGCTGTCACCGAACCCGACGAACAGGGCGAGCGGAGGCGGATCGCTGAGCGAGAACTCGTTGGCGGCGCCGGCTTCGTCCATGACGCGCAGCACTTCACTGACGTCGGAGCCATAGGCCACGCCGACCTCGATGATGAAGCGCGCCGTGGGATTGGAGAGCGTCCAGTTGATCACCTTCTCCGATACCAGATCGGCATTCGGCACGATCATCTCCGACTGATCGAACGTCAGCATGATCGTCGAGCGCAGGCCGATTTTCTGGATCGTGCCCCATTCGCCGCCGACGACGACGGTGTCACCGACGCGGACGGGCCGCTCGAACAGCAGAATGAGTCCGCTCGCGAAGTTGCTGACGACGTTCTGCAGTCCGAATCCGATGCCGATGCCGAGCGCGCCTGCAACGATTGCGAAGTTGCGCAGCTCGACACCGAGCACGGCAAGCGCGACGATCACGCCGATCGTGATGAGGAGATAGTGGACCAGCTTGTTGATGGAATCGCCGACGCCGCGGTCGAAGTCCCACCGTCGATAGACTTCCGACTCCACGACATTGCGCACGAGCCATGAGATGATGACAGCGATGTAGACGACGAGGATGCCGAGCAGGATGCTCCCGACCGTAACGCGAATCGGCCCCACATCGAATCCGGCGTCGATGATACGCTGCCATGTGGCGAACGGCGGTCCGGTAAGCTGCCATACATCGAGCAGTACCAGCACCGCGGCAATGATCGTGACGACCTGTACGACGAGTATCAGTCGCTGTACGAGACGGACCGCGACGCGGAGCGCGAGATGACGGCGGATCCCCGGATCGCTGATGACGAGACTCGCCACGGCGCCGCGCACGAGCGCGAGCAGCACGATGACGACCAGGATGACCGCGGCGCTCGTCACGGTCGTATGCACGATCCAGCGGCCGAGCGCGTCGTAGCCGGCGACTACTGCGGCGAGGACGACGGCCCACAGCAGTGTGCCGATGCGGAGCGGCCATATCCGGCGCGGGTCGTTGACTTCTTCCGCCCGCGCGGCCGCCGTCCGGCCCCGGGCGAGGAGTGCGAAGCCGGGCAGCGCCATGGCGGCAATGGCGGCGAGTGCGGTGCGGAAGACGGGCTCGGGTAGCCGGAGCGCCTCGAACAGAAGGAAGATCGGATAGAAACCCGCGAAGAGATAGACGGTGAGGCGCAGCGCGTAGGCCGCGAAGAGCTTGCGCGCGAGCACGGCCGCCGCCCCGGCGAAGATGGACCACAGGAGGACGTCCCAGAGCGGCGGCGCGAGGAGCACGCGCTGGAGCAGGACCACCACGCTGGCGAATGTGCCGAGCAGCCAGGGATGCTCCAGCAGGCCGGACCAGCCGCCGACCCGGCGCGCAGCCGTGCGCAGCTTGCGGGCGATGAGGCCGAGTGCAGCGGCTAGGAGGACGTGGAAGAGCAGCAGCCCGGCATGGTCCCGCACGAACGCGCCGTATGTGGCTGGCTGCAGCGCAGCCGCCGGCCGCCAGGCCCGCCAGCCGCCTTCCGTGAGCTGTGCCCGATGCGCCGCCGAGAACAACACAGGCTGTCCGCGCTCGAGGAGTGCCGCGCGCCCGCGCTCGACCATGGCGGTGAGCACACCCAGGAGCTGATCATTCTGCGTGCGCAGCGCCTCGACCGTACGCTGCTGCTCGAGCAGACCGTTGAGCGTGGTGGATATCCGGGCGAGGACGGAATCGATGCGTGCGTCCGCGCGCGTCAGGTCCGGTGCCACGGCGGCGATATCCGGATCGTCGCGCAGCTCGTTTTCCCACCGTTCCCAGAACGCCTGGCGCGCGACCCACTGCGAGCGCAGCTCTCCGAGCTGTTCGAGCCGTTCGAGCGTCCGGTCGCGGATCGCCTCGAGGCGTTGCCCCTCGAGCAGGGCCTGGTCCCGCAGCCGCGAGATGCGCTCGGGCCGCACGTAATCGCCATCCGTCACCGGCCCGAGCAGCGCCTGGAGATCTGCTTCGCGACGAGCGGCAGCGTTCAGGTCCGCGGCCAGCTCTCCCGTGCGACCCAGCCGCTCGATGAGCTGTTCGGCGATGGCCGCCGAATCGGCGAGCTGGCTCCACTGCGTGGCCACCTCGACCGCTCCCGGCAGCGGCTCCGCCTCCCGGGGCTGTGATCCAGGCGCGGCCGTATCCGCTGCGGCCGGCGGTTCCTGCGCGCGCACCCGGCCGGTCATGAGGCCGGCGGCCAGCGTCAGCAGCAGTGCGGCGCGAAGCGTGCTCTCGATAGATCTAACCATCCGCATAACATGCGGCAGTGCACGGCGCGACGCCATTGACCGCGCGGCGGCACCATCCATGTATCACAGGCTCAGCTCGACATACGCCCCTTGAAGGAGGACTCATCTGATGGCGAACATCCGCGGCCTCGATACGGCGGCCGAGGGCACGGGCATCTCCCGGCCGCTGAGCGAGAACGTGAACCTGCTCGGAGCGCTGCTCGGTCAGGTCATCGAGGAGCAGGGCGGCCGCGAGCGGCTGGACCTGGTGGAAGAGCTGCGGCTGCTGTGCCGCCGCGCATTGCAGGAGTCCGACGATGCACTGCGTCAGCAGGCGGCCTCCCGCATACGCGACCTGGACGAATCGACACTGCGCTGGCTGCTCCAGTCGTTCAGCGCGTTCTTCCATCTCGTCAATCAGGCGGAGAAGCGCGAGATCCTTCGAATCAACCGGGAGCGATCGCGCGATGGGGTGCCAGCGCCGCGGCCGGAGTCGATCGATGAAGCGATCGCGCGACTGCGTGCCGACGGCCGGTCGCTGGAGGAAGTCATGGCGCTCATCGGCCGGCTCGACATCCAGCCGACGCTCACTGCCCACCCGACCGAGGCGCGCCGCCATTCGATCCTGCACAAGCAGCGTCGCATAGTGAATCTGCTGGAACGGCTGCGGCGGCCGGATGTCACGCGCGAGGAGGTGGAGGTGATCGGCGATGCGCTTTACAGCGAGATCGCACTCCTCGTCGCAACCGATGATGTCCGCGTGGAACCGCCGGGCGTAGCCGACGAGATCGAGCAGGGCCTTTATTTCCTGAGCGGGAGCATACGCGACGTCGCACCGCGCATCCACCGCGATGTCGAGCGCGCGCTGAAGCGGCATTACGGCGAGTCGGCCGACGTGCCCGTCTTCCTGCGCTGGCGTTCATGGATCGGCTCGGATCGCGATGGCAATCCCAACGTCACAGCCGACGTGACGCGCCACGCCCTCGCCCGGCACCGCACCGCCGCGCTCGAGATGCAGCTGGAGGAGCTGCGCGAGCTCCGCGAAGAGCTGAGCATTTCCGATCGCCTGACGACTCCGCCCGCAGCGATTGCCGGCAGGCTGGACGAAATGGACGATGATCCCGATGATGCGCGCGCATATCGTCACGAGCCGTATCGCCGACTGATCGCCGCGATCGAGCACCGGCTGGAAGCGGAGCTCGGCACCGAAGCCGTTGCCGCCCCATACGGCGTTGCCGCCTACATCGCAGATCTCGAGCTGATCCGTGACGCACTGGTGGCCGGCGGCTTCGGTGAGCTGGCGCGGCACGGGCGTCTCGGCCGCATGCTCGTGCTGGCACGCACGTTCGGCTTCTCGATGGCCGCACTCGACGTGCGACAGCACAGCAGCGTGCACGAGGAGGCCGTCGCTGCACTGTTTGCGGCCGCAGGTGTCGAAACGGACTACGCCGCGCTGGACGAAGCTGCACGGGTAGCCGTGCTCGAGCGCGAGCTCTGTAATCCCCGTCCGCTGCTGCCCCCGGGAATCGAGCTCCCCGACGTCGCACGCGACATGCTCACGACGTTCGGTATGGTCCGTGACGCCATCCAGCGCGATCCGGGGTCCATCGGCAGCTACATCGTCAGCATGACGCACAGCGTCAGTGACCTGCTGGAGCCGATGCTGATCGCAAAGGAAGCCGGCCTGCTCCGCGTGACCGACGACGGCTGCGAGAGCGCACTCGACTACGTGCCGCTGTTCGAGACGATCGATGACCTGGCCACCGCCGATTCACGCATGCGCGAGCTGTTCGCAAGCGGAACGTACCGCCGCCAGCTGGAAGCGCGCGGCCGCTTCCAGGAGATCATGCTCGGTTACTCGGACAGCAACAAGGATGGCGGCTACTGGATGGCGAACTGGGCCCTGCACCGGGCGCAGCAGAGTCTGGGCGCGGTATGTCGCGAGCACGACATCGATTTCCGACTCTTCCATGGCCGTGGCGGCACGGTCGGGCGGGGCGGCGGCCGCGCGAACCTGGCGATCGCGGCCATGCCGCGCGCCGCACACAACGGTCGGCTGCGCGTGACCGAGCAGGGCGAGGTCATCTCGTTCCGGTACGCACTGGCGGGGCTGGCCCACCGGCATACGGAGCAGCTCGTGAGCGCCCAGCTGCTCGCGACCGCGCGCGGCGGCGAGGATGAAGAGGTGCGCGATGAGCAGGCGTGGTCGGCAATGGATGATATCGCCGACGCGTCCATGCGCGCCTACCGCGAGCTGATCGACGCGGACGATTTCTGGGACTGGTATATCCGGACCACGCCGATCGAGCAGATCAGCCGGCTGCCGATCGCATCGCGGCCGGTGTCGCGGAAGAATGCCGCGGAAGTGGCGTTCGACGATCTGCGGGCAATCCCGTGGGTTTTCGCATGGACGCAGACTCGCTACATCGTCCCGGGCTGGTACGGCGTCGGGCATGGTCTCGCAGCCGTAATGGGGCGCGACGGTATGCCGGAGCTGCTGGAGCGCCTGTATGCCGAGTGGCCGTTCTTCGGCGCCGTGGTCAACAACGCCCAGCGGGAGATGGCGCGGGCCCGTCTCGACATCGCCGAGCGCTACGCGCGGCTGGATGATACGAGCGACGGAACCGGATATCACACGAAGATCGTCGATGACTTCGAGCGCGCCCGCGCTGCCATCCTGCGCATCACCGGACAGACTGAGCTCCTGGACGGCAGTCCCGTGATCCGACGGTCGATCGAGCTGCGCAACCCCTACACGGACGTACTGAACCTCGTACAGATCGAGTTGCTGCGCCGCTACCGCGCGGCGACGGCGGAACAGCGCGAGCCGCTCCGCCAGCTGCTGTTTCTCAGCATCAATGGCATTGCCGCAGCAATGCAGAGCACGGGGTAGACGAATTCGGGAGGGGGATCGGGAGCGTGTTCGGGAGCGTGATCGGGCCGTACCGTCCCCGATCCCGGACACGAACACGCTCCCGATCCCGTGTTCGTTTATCGTTCAGTCTTCGTCGCCGCCATACAATCCCGCATAGACTGCCCGGTTACGAGTAAGAATCCGGACATAGCCGCGCGTCTCCGCGTACGGGATGCGCTCCGTGAACAACTCATCATTCCCATACTCCGGGAACTCGCTCCACCACTCGACGCGGTGCGCGCCGGCGTTGTATGCGGAGAAGATCAACGGCAGCGAGCCTTCGTAGTTCTCCGTGTGCTGCGCGACGTAGCGGGTGCCGAGATGAACATTGATCTCGGGGTGGTAAAGCAGCTCACCGTTCCAGTCCTCGATGTCGGCCGCATCGGCGAGTGTTCGCGCCGTTGCCGGCATGATCTGCATCAGGCCGCGGGCACCGGCGGGAGAAGTGATGCGCGCCTCGAACATGGATTCCTGGCGAATGAGCGCGGCGACGGTGAATGGATCGAGGCCGCGGTCGCGCGCCTCCTCCGTGATCATCATGCGATACGGGAACGGGAAGAGGATGCGGAGCAGCCGGCGGTCCGGGGAAGCGCTTCCCTGGAGCCGGAGCGCCAGCCGGATGGCGCGCTGAGCGTAGCCGCGCTCCGCGAGCGCCTCCGCCAGACCGTAGAGTGTCGGGCGGTCGGATCCTGCATCCGCGACGATGCGGTCGGCCTCGGCCGATGCCTCGTCCGGGAATCCGGCGTTCCGGAGCAGGTCGATTCCCCGCATCCACGCGCTGACACGGCGCGCGGCGCCGGGGCTGTCGCCCGGAACCGCGGTCATCGGGAGCGGCCAGAACGGGACACCGAGTCGCTCGCTCGCGCGCAACGCGTAGTAGGAATCGCGTTCCGCATCACGCACACTTCGATACAGGGTGGCAGCCCCGGCGGAATCGCCGAGCGCTTCACGCGCGCGGCCGGCCCAGTACGTAGCCTGGAGCACGTTCCGGCCGCGGGGGTAGCGGCTGCGGTACGAATCCCAGAGACGCGCTGCGTCCGCATAGTCACCCTCGACGAAGGACATGCCCGCCAGCCTCATCATCGCCAGGCCCATCTGACTGCTGCCGGGATAGCGGCTCACGACGCGCTGATAGAGCTGCCGGGCGCGGCGCGTGTCGCCTGCGGCGTGCCGCACACCCGCTGCGAGCAGCAGCGCCTGCGTGCCGGTGCCGCCGCGCGCGTGCTTTTCCGCGATCTCCAGGTAGATCCGCGCCGCCACGTCGTCATTCCCGCGATGCTCCTCCGCGCGGGCGAGCAGCATGCGTGCGGACAGCTGGTCGGCGATCGGCCGCAGCGCCGCGGGGACATCGTCGAAGCGGTTGGCATAGAAGAGTGCGTTCGCGAGCTCCATCTGCACGACGTCCCGCTCTGCTGCCGTGCCGCGTCCATCCGCGAGCCAGCGTCGGTACCCATCGAGCGCCTCCTCGTGGAGTCCCTGCGCCGTCAGTACACGGGCAACCGCAAGGTGGTCAGCGGGGGTCATCTCTCCGTCGCGCAGCAGGGCAGCCGCGGTACGGGCATGGCCTCCGGCCGCGCCCAGGTCTATCGCGGCGCGAAGCGCGTCGCGGCCCGCTGCAACATCGCCCATCGCGATCGCCGCACGGGCAGCCGAGACGAAGAACTCGGCACGGGTCGCATCCGTCTCTGCCCAGGCACGCGCACGATTCGACAGCGAACGCGCCGCCGCGATGTCATTGGCGGCGTACGCCCCGGCGATCCGCGCCCGCCACGCGCGCAGACCCGGCATGCCGTCGTCGTGCGGTTCCACCATCCGCCGCACCGCGGCAGTGTCGCCCGCCGCCGCGAGCGCCTCCGCCTGAATCAGATCGAGCCAGACGGTCGCATCACCCGCGATTTCCTGCACGCTCTGAAGCTCCCGCCGTGCACCCGCACGATCACCGGCGCGCAGCAGCGCGAGGCCCAGGCGCAGCCGCGCAGCACCGCGCTCATCCTCCAGCTCACCGGCCGGTGGTGACAGTGCCAGGAAGGAGCGATACGCGTCGACGGCGCCCGCGGCATCGTCCGTTCCATCCAGTGCGCGCGCGAGCAGGTAGACGCCCAGGCCGTTCTCATGGGTATCCAGCCCGGCTACCGATTCGAGCAGCGCACGAGCTTCGGACCACGCGTCCCAGCCCGCTTCCGCGCGCGCCGCCAGCAGCAGATGGTCCGGCGGCGGATCGGTCACCTCGCGCAGGTAGCGGCGCATGACCATCGCGGCGCGCCACGGACGGTCACTGTCGAGAAGGGCACGGGCGTGGGTGGGCAGATCGTACGTGCTGATGGCAGCCACCTGCTCCGCCGCGTCGCCGGGCACCGTCTCCGGCACGTCGGCGTCCTCGGTGCGGCACGCGAGCAGCAGCGCCGTGAACAGCAGTATCATCAATGGCGCGGTCCGTGGTGGCATGCTCCGGCTCCTGCTGAATCCAGGTCTCCGGCGGCAGGGGCAGGAACCGGGCCGCTGGCTGTCAGTCTGCGCCGACTTCGGCGGGAACGGCGTTGGCCTTGCCGCCGCGACCGGTGATGAATACGCCCAGGCGCTCTGCGGCGGTGTTGAAGATGAGGTATGCGCTCGGCACGACGAAGAGCGTGAGCAGCATCGACACGCTGAGCCCGCCGACGACCGCGATCGCGAGCGGCTGCATCATCTCCGAACCCTCACCGATGCCCAGCGCGAGCGGGAGCATGCCCGACACCGTGGTCAGCGTCGTCATGAGGATCGGCCGCAGGCGCGTGCTGCCTGCCTCCACGACGGCCGAGAGACGGTCGAGCCCGCGTTCGCGTGCTTTCTCCGTGTATTCGACCAGCAGGATGGCGTTGTTCACCACGATGCCGGCGAGCAGAATCACGCCGAGCAGCACGGGCGCACTCAGTGGCGTGCTGGTCAGCCACAGCAGCAGTCCGACACCGACGAGCGACAACGGTATGGCAAAGATGATGACGAACGGATTCACCACGCTCTCATACTGTACCGCCAGCACCACGAAGACGAGGAAGATCGCGAGCCCGACAACGATGGCCATCTGCCGGTTGCTCTCGCGGATCGATTCCTCTTCGCCGCCGATGATGATGCCGTAGCCGTCCGGCAGCTCGAAGCCGGCGAGGCGCGCCCGAATGGAGTCGTTCACGGTCCCGACCGACGCGACCTCGTTGATGACGTCGCCGGTCAGCCGGAAGATGCGGTTCTGGTTCTCGCGGTTGATCTGCGTCGGCCCCACCCGTGTGTAGACCTGGGCGACATCGCGCAGGTATATGGGCGCGCCGCCGCCGATCCCCGGGAACAGCGCCACGGACCCGATGTCCTCGGGGCTCGTGAACTGCTCGCGCGGCAGCCGCACCCGCAGATCGTACTGCTGGTTGCCCGACGTGAACCGGGTTGCAACCGTGCCGTCGAGTGCGGTGCGCAGCGTCTGGCCGACGGTAGCGACGTTGAGGCCGAGGTAGCCCGCGCGCTCGCGGTCCAGCTCGATCGAGAGCTGTTGCGTCCCTTCGTCAGCAGAGACCTCGAGGTTCTCGAGCCCCGGAATCCCGCGCAGCGCGAACGACAGATCCTCGCCGATGCGGCGCAGTGTCTCGAGGTCGTCGCCGGTGACGGTCAGCGCGACCGGTGAGCCTGACGTGTTCGTGCGCAGACCGCGGATGCTGGGCGGCCGCACGAAGACACGCGCGCCGGGGAACCCGCGCTCATCGATACGGGTCTGCAGCTGCTGCACCCACTGCTGCGCCGTCATGCCGCGCTCGGCTGCGGGCTCCAGGACGATCGTGATGCTGCCGCGGCCCGCGCTCTCGCTGGTCGACCCGCCCCAGAGCATGCCGCCGGCCGTCGCGAACTGCGTCACCACGCCGGGCATCTGACGCACCATCTCCTCGACCTCGAGCGTCAGTCGGTTCGTCTCCTCCGCCGACACACCGACCGGCATACGGACGAAGACGCTGGCGTTGCCGTCATCGACCTGCGGCAGGAACTCGTTGCCGAGGCCCTTCGTCAGCTGAGAGACGCCCGCGAGCGCCAGCACGGCCACACCGATGACCGCCCAGCGGTAGCGAATGACGCGGGGTGCGTACTTCGCGTACAGATCGCGTAGTCGGTACACACCTCGATCGAACAGCACGAGCGGCTTCAGGTCGTGCACACCGCTCGTGAAACGCACCTTCGCCAGCTGCGCCGACAGCATCGGCACGACCGTCAACGCGACGAGAAGCGATGCGAGGATGGCGAACGAGATCGTCAGGATGAGCTCGCGGAAAATCAACGCGGCCAGTCCGCTGATGAGCAGGAACGGGACGACGGCGGCCAGGTTGGTGGCCGTCGACGCGACGACGGCGCTCGTCACCTCGCTCGCGCCCTCGTGCGCGGCGTGCTCGACATCCTCGTTGCCCTCCTCGCGGTGGCGGAAGATGTTCTCGAGCATGACGATCGAGTTGTCGATCAGCAGCCCCACACCGAGTGCGAGGCCGCCCAGCGACATGATGTTCAGTGTGAGCTTGCCGAGTCCCATCATCACGAACGTCGCCAGGATCGCGATCGGGATCGCGAGCCCGATGATGAACGTCTTCCTGAGGGATCCCAGGAACAGCAGCACGACGATCATCGCCAGCAGCGCGCCCATCATTGCGGCATTGCGCACCGAGCTGATGGAGTTGCGGATGAACGTCGCCTGGTTCTGCGTGGTCTTGAACTGGATGTCAGCCGGTATGAACTGCGATGCCGCGAGCTGCTTCAGCGTCTCATCCACCTGCTCCGCGACGACAACCGTATTCGCGTTTGGCTGCTTGCGCACGCTCAGGCGCACGGCCGGAACGCCGTCGAGCCGCGCCCACAGCCGCTGCTCGCGGTTGGTGTCGCGGACGTCGGCAATCTCGTGCAGCGGGATGCGCACGCCGCGCCCAGGCACGGTCAGCAGCACGTTACGCACGTCGTCGACGCTCGTGAACTTGCCCGACGTCTTGCCGACGATCTCGTGCATGGGACCGGCCACGCGGCCCGCCGCGACGTCCTGGTTACTCGAGCGGATGGTCTCGATGACCTGCGACACGGTCAGGCCGTACGACCGGAGGCGCTCCTGGTCGAGCGTGACCTGGATCTCGCGCGTGAGGCCGCCGGAGATGTCGACGGACGCAACGCCCTCGATCGTGAGCAACTGCGGCCGCAGCCGGTAGTCCACCCAGTCGCGCAGCGAGATCAGGTCCCGTGTAGCGGACGAGAACCCAACGTCGTAGATCGGTGAGCCGGACGGATCGAACTTGAAGATGGTCGGCGGATCGGCCTCTTCCGGCAGCTGGGAACGCGCGCGATCGAGGTTCTTGGATGCGTCCTGAAGCGCGAAGTCGATGTCGGTTCCGTAGGAGAAATGCAGGTTGACACCGACGCGGCCCTCGGACACGTCGGTCTCGATGCGGATCAGGTTCTCCGTCGTGGAGAGCGCGGCCTCGAGCGGCTTGGCGACGGTCTCCTCGAGAACCTGCGGCTCGACGCCCCGGTTCGTGACATTCGCGCGGATGTTCGGATAGATGATGCTGGGCAGCAGATCGAGCGGGAGGCCGCCGAGGAAGAACACGCCGAGCACGACGATGACGGACGTGAGCATGATGGTGCCGACCGGACGCCGGATGGCGTGGCTCGGCAGGCCGCGGTAGCGCTTCGTATCCCGTTCACTCATCGCCGGAGGCTCCTGGACTCATTCGGTCGCGGCATCAACGCGGCGCCGTGACGGCGGCCGCGGGTGCAGCGGTCTGTTCGCCGGCCGGCATCTCCGCCGCTGCGGGCGCGCCGACACTCGACTGGGTCGGCGGTACCTCACCGCTCCCGCCGACGGCGCGCACGGTCATGCCGTCGCGCAGCTCATTGTGGCCCGTCACGACGACATGCTCACCATCGGACAGGCCGGAGATGACTTCGACCCGGCCCTGTGACGTGAGGCCGGTGCTGACGGTGCGACGCACCGCCGTGTTGTTCTCGACGACGAATACCGCCTGCGCGCCCTGGCCGCCGAGCACAGCGGAGACGGGTACGAGCAGGACGTTGTTGCTGGTGGTGAGATCGAACGTCACGCGCGCGAGGAAGCCGGGACGTGCGAACCGTGCGCTCTCCGCATCGAGCACCACCTCGACCGGGACGAGACGCGTGGTCGGATCGCCGACAGGGAAGATGCGGCGGATACGGCCGGCGAGCTGGCGGTTGGGCATGGCATCGAGCGTGACGGCCACCCGATCCCCCTGCTGCAGCTGCACAACGTCGAGCTCCGATACGCCGAGCCGCACGACGAGCTGGGAGATGTCGGCGATGGTGAAGAGCCGCGTCTGGTTGCCCACAACGTCGCCCGTCTCCACGAGCTTCTCCGTGATCACGCCCGTCGCGGGTGCATTGACGGTCGCGTAGCCGACGCGCGTGCGAAGCTGCTCCACCTGGGCCCGAGCGGCGGCGTAGGCGGTCCGGTCGCGCTCGTACTCCGGCAGTGTGATAACACGGCGCTCACGCAGCTGCCGCGCACGCTCGTACGCAGCCTCCGCCACGTCGAACGAAGCTTCGGCCGCGGCGAGCTGCGCACCGATCTCGCGATCGTCCACGCGCGCCAGCACCGCGCCCTGCCTCACCATGTCGCCTTCCTGCACGTTCACCGTCGTCAGCGCGCCGCCGATCTGCGCGTTCACACCGATGAGGCGCAGCGGATCGACCGTGCCGGTGACCGTTACCTGACGTGCGATCGAGCCGCGCGCGACCTCGTACACCTCGACGATCGGCGTGCGCTGGCCGCCCGGCCCACCCATTCCCGGCCGTCCCATCTGCGCCGTCTGCGGCGGATCCTCGCCGCCGCACGCCGCGAGCGCCATCACGACGGTGAACGCCGCCGCTCTATTCATCACACCTGTCATCTATCCTCACGCAGTGTCTGTCCGAGAATCGCTTCCAGTCTTGCCGTTGCGGTGCCCAGTGCCTGACGCGCGCGCACCGCCGCGATCTCCGCGTCGGAGAGTGCGACCTGCGACGTCTGCAGCTCCAGGATCGTCGCCATGCCGATCTCGTAACGCTCCTCCTGCACACGCAGGTCTTCGCGCGCGAGCATGACCGAGCGATCGGCGATCGTCACGCGTCGCTCCGCCGACGCGATCTCGGCTGCGGCGGACTCGACAGCGACCCGCGCGGCGATCGTCGCGTCACGCGCACGCGCCTCCGCGACGCGCTCATTCGCCGCCGTCCGCTGGATCGCGGCCTCGCGCTGGAACCCGTTGAACACCGGCAGTGAAGCCGTCAGCCGCATGCTCCAGCTGCGATCGCGCGGCGGGAAGTCGAACGAGCTCCAGTCGTAGCCGCCCGTCATGCGGAGCGTGGGAAGATATGGAGTGAATGAAGCCAGGCGCTCAGAGCGCCGCGAGCGCAGCGTCGCTTCTGCAGCAGTCACGGAGGGAGAGCTGCTCGTCGCCTGCTGCACCAGTACGTCGAGCGAAGGCAGCTCCGGCGCGCTGTCGGGCAGAGCCGCTTCCGCAGGTTGAACCTGGCCCGCAATGCCCACGCGACGCCCGAGCTCGAGCGTGGAGCTGCGCATCGCCGACTCCGCTTCGAGCAGCGCGACCTCCGCGTTGCCGACCTCGATTTCGGCACGCAGCGCATCCGACTGCGTCGACGTGCCGAGCTCCAGGCGCGTCTGCGCCACGGACAACTGCCCACGCGCCCGCTCCAGCCGCTGTGCTGCCACGGACACCAGGTCCCGTGCGGCCGCGGCCGCGTAGAACGCCTCGGTCGCAGCCAGGATGGTGTTGAAGCGCTGCGATTCGTACTGCGCGTCGGCCGCAGAGACCTGCGCGTTCACAGTGCGTTGCGCCAGCAGCCGGCGGCCGCCGGTGAACAGGTCCATGCCGCCCTGCACCTGCGCCGAGTAGCTCTCCGACTGGAGCCGACCGGTCGCCTGATCGAAACGTTCGTTGCTGGAATTGCTGTAAAAACTGTTCACGTTCAGGGAGGGCAGCCAGGCACCCGTCTGCTGCAGACGGTCGGCGCGCGCGCTGCTCAGAGCACCCTCCGCCGCCACGGCCGCAGGGTCCCGCTCAACCGCCAGACGCACCACCTGGTCTAGCGTCATCACGCGCGGTTCCTGCTGCGCGGCTGACGCGCCCGGCAGCAGCAGAAATGCGACGAGGGCGACCGCACGCGAGCGACGCACGGTCCTGCCCGGGGCCTTCAACAGCATGCTTATTTTCAGCTCCTCGAGTGTCACGCGGGCGTCCGGCGCGAAGCCGCCGAATAAGTACAGGACGCATGAGACGCCCAAAACGTTGAATGCGGCCGCAGTCTCGGAAAATCGCGAGAGCCGCGGCCGCACTCAAGACCCGATCCGGGAGCCGGATCGGGATCGTGTTCGTGTTCGGGATCGGGAACAGATATCAGCGATACCGGTTGGCGCGCGGTCCCGATCCCGCGAACCGGACACGCTCCCGATCCCGCTCCCGATTTCGTTCGGCTGAATCAGGCCCGCGACGCCACCTGGTCCGGCGCCGTCAGCTTCTCCTGCGCTGCCGCAGGCAGGTACGCGATCTCGACGTACTCGCGTACCATCCGGTGCGTGTTGAAGTACCCGCCCAGCTGGCGGATCGCAGCCCGCGACCGCTCGGCCCACTGCCGGTTCACACCATCCGAACGCTGATGGAACAGCGGCACCACTTCCCGCTCGAGCAGGTCGTAAAGGGCGGCGGCGTCCGCACGATCCCGCTCCAGCCGGCCCGCCTCCGGACCGTCCAGATCGATCGTATCGGCCTGCGCGCCTGCCACGATGCTCCAGCCGATCGGTTCCGGCAGCCGGTTGTGGTCCTCCCACGCCTCCGCCCACCAGCCATCCGGGATGCTGAGGTTCAGCGCACCGTTGGCGGCGGCCTTCATGCCGCTCGTGCCGCTGGCCTCGTACGGCCGCAGCGGCACATTGAGCCAGACGTCCGCACCCTGCACCAGGTGGCGCCCCAGTTCCAGGTCGTAGCCCTCGAGGAACGCGAACCGGTCGCGGAACTCGGGACGTCGCGCAAACTGGGCGATCTCCTTCAGCAGAGCCTGGCCGGGCACATCCTTCGGGTGAGCCTTCCCGGCGAAGATGAACTGGATCGGGCGGCGTTCGTCGCGCAGGAGCTTCTCGAGACGCTCGGTCTGGAGGAAGAGGAGCGTGGCGCGCTTGTAGGTGGCGAAGCGCCGGGCGAAGACGATCGTGAGCGCGTCGGGATCGAGTGCGTCGGCTGTCCAGGCTGCGTCCTCGCCGCGCCGCTTCGCTTCGGCGGCGAGGTGATGACGAACGCGTTCGATCATGCGCGTGCGCTGCGCGGTGCGGGCGCGCGCGAGCTCCGCGATGGGGATGTGGGCCGCGCGGTGCCAGTGCAGCTCGTCCGCATCATCCTGCCAGTGCGAGCCGATGCGGTCTTCGTAGAGGTGGGCGATGTCATCGCCGACCCAGGTCGGCAGGTGAACGCCGTTGGTGACGTGACTGATCGGGACGTCCTGTTCCGGCAGCTCGGGCCACACCTGGTTCCACATCGTGCGGCTGACTGCGCCGTGCAGTCGGCTGACGCCGTTGCGGATGGTGGAGAGGCGGATGGCGAGGGCGGTCATGCAGAAGCGCTCGTCGTGCGCCGTCCGGCCGAGTGCGAGGAACCGATCCCACGGCTCGCGCATCTCCCACATGTACCCGCCCAGGTAGCGCTCGAGCAGCGCGGCCGGGAAGTAGTCGTGACCGGCGGCAACGGGCGTGTGCGTAGTGAAGACGACACCGCCTGCCACGCGTGCGGACGCGTCGCGGAAGCTCTCCTGGTCGCGCAACAGGCCACCCGCGCGCTCACAGGCTGCGAACGCCGCGTGCCCTTCGTTGAGATGAATGACCTCCGGCTCGCGGCCGATCGCGCGCAGTGCGCGCATGCCGCCGATGCCGAGCACGATCTCCTGCTGAAGCCGGTGCTCGTTGTCGCCGCCGTACAGCCGGTCCGTGATGCGACGGTCTTCCGGGCGGTTCTCCGGCACGTTGGTGTCGAGCAGATAGAGCGGAACGCGCCCGACATCCGCGCGCCACAGTCGCGCGTGGGCCGCGTGGTCGCCGAACGGGAACGACACCAGCAGCGGCGCGCCGTCCGTGCCGAGCACCGGGCGCAGCGGCAGGGATCGCGGATCCGCGGACAGATAGGTGTCGCGCTGGTTGCCCTGCGCGTCGATGTGCTGCGTGAAATAGCCCTCTGAATAGAACAGCCCGACGCCGACCAGGGGCACGCCCAGATCGCTCGCGCTCTTCAGGTGATCGCCCGCCAGCACACCGAGCCCGCCCGAGAAGATGCGCAGGCACTCCGTGATGCCGAACTCGGCCGAGAAGTACGCGACCAGCTTGTCCGACGCCGGTCCGTGGCGGCGCCGGTACCAGGTCTCCTCGCCTGCCATGTACACGTCCAGATCCGCCGCGGCCTCCGCGACTGCACCCACGAACCCCGGATCACCCGCCAGCTCCTCCAGCCGATCCGCACCGACCTCGGTCAGCAGACGAACTGGATTGTGACCCGTCGCGCGCCAGAGATCGGGGTCGATACGGGCGAACAGATCGCGCGTGGGCGGGTTCCAGCTCCAGCGCAGGTTGAGGGCGAGCGCCTGGAGCGCAGCAATGGAGCCAGGGAGATGCATCACCGGAGAGTCGGTCATCGTCAACCGTTCGAAGGAGTACTGCGAAGAAGGGCGCCGGACGTGTTGGCCGCACAGAGGGCCGCGCGCCGGCTGACACGGTCCGCACCTGCGCGGAGCCGTGATCCGGATGTACAGGTTAACGCAGCGTATGTTCCGCCGAAAGAGTCATGGCAGCGCCGGAGGCAGCGTGTTGCAGGAACGTGAGTTACGCCTCGGGCGATGCGACTGCGGCCGGCAGCCGTGGCGCCGCGCCCGCCGCGCCGGCGCGCCTGGTGTGGCGCCGCCCCATCGGGCGCCGGCCGTCGAGATGACGGATCCTGAGCAGAAAACAGGCGCCGCTCCACAGTTCTGAGGACGGCGCCTGTCGGGGACGTCGGAGCGCGGGTCGATGTCGAAACGGCCGGTCGTTTTACCGGCGCGGATCGGGCACCGCGCCGGCGAGTGGTCATTCAGCTGGCCGCGATGGCGGCGGCCACGGACGACTCGATCTCGACTGCGGCGCCGTTGCCGGCTTCCCACGGCAGGCTCGGCTTGCCGAAGTGGCCGTAGTTTGTTGTGGCGCGATAGATCGGCCGCAGCAGCTGGAGACGGTCGATGATGGCGGCCGGGCGGAAGTCGAAGCCGCGCACGAAGTCGGCGGCCGCACGCTCATCACCGGTACCGAACGTGTCGACCTTCACCGACACCGGCTGGGCGACGCCGATCGCATACGCCACCTGGATCTCGGCGCGGCGCGCGAAGCCGGCGGCCACGAGCTCGCGGGCGACGAAGCGACAGAAGTACGCGCCGCTGCGGTCGACCTTCGAAGGATCCTTGCCACTGAACGCGCCGCCGCCGTGCCGGCCCATGCCGCCATACGTGTCGACGATGATCTTGCGGCCGGTGACGCCTGCATCGGCGCTGGGGCCACCCTGCACGAAGCTGCCGGACGGATTCACGACCAGGCGGATCGCGGCGTTGTTCCAATCGCCGAGCGCGCCGGGGACGATCGTCTCCGCGATGAAGGCCCGGATCGCGTCCGGCTGCACGTCGCGGGTGTGCTGGGTCGAGACGAGGACGTCCGTCACCTCGATCGGGCCGTCGGGGCCGTACAGCACTGAAACCTGAGTCTTGGAATCGGGGCGGAGCCAGCCGACCGTGCCGGCTTTGCGATGCTGCGCGAGAACGCGGGCGAGGCGGTGGGCCAGCAGGATCGGCAGCGGCATCAGCTCCGGCGTCTCGTCCGTCGCGTAGCCGAACATGATGCCCTGGTCGCCGGCACCCTGATCGAGCGCCTCCGCGGGAGAGCGACGCACACTGTTGCCGATCTCCGGTGCCTGCTCGCTCAACAGGTCCGTTATTCTGATGCGCGGAGCGCAGAATGCCTCGTCCTCGTTCGTATATCCGATCTCCTGGACCGCGCTGCGTGCGATCGCAGCGACATCGACGTCCGCATTCGACGTGATCTCGCCCGCGAGAATCAGGTCGCCCTCCTTCACGAGGACTTCGCACGCGACGTGCGCGCGCGGGTCCTGCGCGAGGTGTGCATCCAGGATGGAGTCCGCGACGTAGTCGGATACCTTGTCGGGATGGCCCTCGGAGACTGACTCGGAGGTGAACGTGTACTGGAGTGCGTTGCCGGACATGGGCATGGGCGATTCCTCTGCTTCCCGCGCCACGGCTCCGAACGAGCCGCTCACGCGTGCGGTTACATTTTTCCGTCGGATCGCCGGCCACAAAAAAGCCCGCGACTCTCTGTTCGTCGCAGGCTGATTGCCGCGACTTAGACGGTTTCTACGTCGGCCGGATTTCGGCCCGTGCGCGCGGCCCGTCAAGTCGGGTGAAAAATCGCCGCGCGTGACGGAATTATGACTACCGACCGTTCATACGTCAAGGCGGCGTCTTGTGCCGTGCGGCGGTCACGGCCTAATGTGGGCGGACTTCCGCCACCATCCAATCCAATTGACCGGACGAGCGAATGGACAGGGACGATGTCGTTCGTGGTGAAACGCTGGGCCGCCGCGCTTTCGTCGGCAAGGCCGCCGTCGGCGCGGCCGCAGTGGCCGCCGGCGCAGCCAGCGCGTGTTCAGGACCCGGCGAGGGCGCTCCGGCCGTCCAGACGACGCGCAACGTGGTCTGGCGCCTCGCGTCGAGCTTCCCGCGCGGTCTCGACGCGCTCTACGGCAGCTCGGAGCGGCTCGCCGAGAAGCTGGAGTCGCTGACGGAAGGTCGATTCCGCATCCGGCCCTATGCCGCGGGCGAGCTCGTCCCCCCGTTCCAGGTGCTCGACGCCGCGCAGCAGGGCACCGTGCAGGTCGGCCACAGCGCCGGCTACTACTACACCGGCAAGAACGAGGCGCTCGCGTTCGATACATGCGTGCCGTTCGGCCTCACGTCGCGCCAGCAGTCGGCGTGGCTCTACGAGGGCGGCGGCCTCGACCTCATGCGCGAGCTATACGCCGACTTCGGCGTCACCACGTTCCCGGCGGGCAATACAGGAACGCAGATGGGTGGCTGGTTCAAGCGCGAGATCCGCAGTATGGCGGATCTGCCAGGGCTCAAGATGCGCATTCCCGGTTTGGGCGGCGCCGTGATGAATCGTCTCGGTGTCACCGTCCAGAACCTGGGAGGGAGCGAGATCTACCCGGCGCTCGAGCGCGGCGCGATCGACGCGACGGAGTGGGTGGGCCCGTACGACGATGAGAAGCTGGGCTTCCACAATGCAGCTCAGTTCTACTATTACCCGGGCTGGTGGGAACCCGGCCCGTCCATGTCGTTCATGGTCAACCGCCAGGCGTGGGACCAGCTGCCCCCCTCCTATCAGCAGGCGTTCGAAGTGGCCGCCGTCTACGCGGCAAACGGGACGCAGACCATTTACGACATGAAGAACCCCGAGGCCCTGCAGCGGCTCGTCGCCGGCGGCACCCAGCTGCGCCGCTACCCCGATGACATCATGCAGGCCGCCGAGGCGGCCACGCGCGAGATCCTGTCCCAATCCGCCTCGCGC
>DATHUY010000147.1 GCA_035461765.1 Longimicrobiales bacterium | reverse complement strand
GGTCGATTCTACACCACCGCCAATGCCGCATCGCTCGCCGAGGACATCGCGTACGCCGGGCGCGGCGCCACCGTGCAGGAAGAACGGGACCTCTGGGATATGCCTGCCGTCTTCCTGCTTCTGGTGGGGCTGCTGGCGGGGGAATGGATCTATCGCAGGTGGAGAGGTCTCGCATGAGGAAGGACATCGGTGCACGCTTGCTCACGAGGCCGCGGCTGAAGACACGGTGGCCCTTCAGCGCGCTGGCACGGGCGGGCATCTGCGCCGCACTCTCTTGCGCGGCCGCATCCGCGTCGGCACAGGAGTCAGCAGGGCACCTGGTCATCATCTCCGGGCTGTCGGGCGAGGATCGGTTCGCCAGGGATTATCTGGAGTGGGGAAGCGGACTGGCGGCGGCGGCAGTGGAACGGTACGGATTGCCGGCGTCGAACGTGGTGTGGCTCGCGGAAGATGCCGCGGCGCATCCGGGTATACGCGCCCGGTCGACGCGCGAGAACGTCGAGCGTGAGCTGCGCACACTGAGTCAGCGTGCAGGCGCGGGCGATCGCGTTCTGATCGTGATCTTCGGCCACGGCAGCTATCAGTCGGGCGAGTCGCGGATCAACCTGCCGGGGCCGGACATCGACGGGAAGGCATTCGCCGGTCTGCTGACCGCGCTCGGCACACAGCGCGTGGCGGTCGTGAATGCGACGAGTGCGAGCGGCGGCTTTATCCAGGACCTCGCCGGGCCGAACCGTATCGTCATCACGGCGACGAAGTCGGGCATGGAAGCCAATGAGACCGTGTTCGGCGGCTATTTCGCGGCCGCGCTCACGGGCGATGCAGCGGACACGAACAAGGATGGCCGGGTCTCGCTGCTGGAAGCTTTCGAGTATACGCGTCTGGAAGTGGAGCGGGAGTATGAGCGTGGCAACAAGCTGCAGACGGAGCACGCATTGCTCGACGCCGTCGGCGACGGGAAGGGTGTGACCGAAGTGGCGGCTGCCACCCCGCACGCACAGGCGGCCGGCGCCTTCCATCTGGGCACGGTCGGCGCGGCTGTGGCCGGCGCGTCACCGGAGCTGCGGGCGCTCTATGCGGAAAAGGCGCGGATCGAGGAAGCACTCGACGCACTGCGTGCGCGCAAGGACAGCATGCCGGAAGCGGAGTACGAATCGGCTCTGGAGCAGCTGCTCGTGGACCTGTCGCGGAACGCCCAGTCGATACGACGCCTGGAAGGGGGCGGCTCGTGATGCGCGCGGCATTGCTGGCGGGAACAGTGCTGCTTGCGGCGGCGGTCGTGCAGCCGGCGTGTGCGCGTCAGCAGGAGCCGGCCGGCTCCGCGGAAGAGCTGTATCGGACGGGCCGGTACGAAGCGGCGGCCGCTGCACTGCGCTCGGCAACCGATCCCGCAGCGCGCCGCCTGCTCGTGCGCGTGCTGCTCGAGAGCGGGCGTTATGAGGAGGCGGAGCGTGCGGCGCTGAACGGCTCGACGGCCGCGACAGTCCCGGCCGCGCTTGCCAACGTGCTCGGCGAGGCGCTGTACGCACGGGGTCGTCGCGCGGAAGCGGAGCGTGCGTTCACGCGCGCTGTCGAAGGTGACAGCCCGGACGCGCTGCAGGCACGGCTGAACCTGGCCATCGCCAGGTGGGAGCGCGGCGCGCGTGCCGAAGCGCTCGCTGACTTCGATGCGTTCATCGACATCTACAACAATGGCACGGCGCGAACAGCGGATGACCTCACGGCCGTGGCGACTGCGGTCGCGTATCTCGGCGTAACGGATCCGCAGCTGTTCCATGATGCCGTGCGCGCATATGAAGAAGCGGCGCGGGTGGATCCGTCGAACCCGCTGCCGAAGCTGCGCGAAGGCGCACTGTTCCTGGCCAAATACAGCAGTACGGAGGCATCGGCGCTCTTCCGGGACGTGCTCGCGATCAATCCGCGGCATCCGGAGGCACTGCTGGGGCTGGCGCGCGCGAAGGCGTTCGACGGCTCGGACGAGGCTCTCGCCCTCGTGGACAGCAGTCTGGCCGTGAACCCGGCAGCGCCAGCGGCCCGGACGTTCCGCGCACAGCTGCTGCTCGGACTGGAGGACTACGACGGCGCGCAGAGCGAGGCAGAACGAGCGCTCGACGTGAACCCGGCATACGGAGAGGCACTCGCCATGCTCGGCGCCGTCCACTTCCTGCGCGGCGATGAGCGGGCTCACGATGAGATGCGACGTCGCGCGCTGGAGCTGGACCCGGCGTATGGCGCGTTCGACGTGATGGTGGCCGAGATGGCAGCGCAGCACCGCCGTTACGCACAGGCGGTGGAGATCGCCCGCCGCGGTGTGGCGCTCGACTCGACCGACTGGAGCGGTCACGCGCTGATCGGTCTGACGGAGTTGCGGCTCGGCAATGTGGACGCCGCGCGCAACAGCCTCGACACCGCGTTTCGCGGCGACCCGTACAACGTCTGGGTGAAGAATACGCTCGACCTGCTCGACACGTATCCGCAGTACGTCACGCGCACCACGCCGCGCTTCGAGCTGTTCCTGCACGGCGATGAAGCGGATGTGCTCGAGCTGTACATGGCGGAGCTGTCGGAGGAGGCGTACGAGCAGTTGTCCGAGCGCTACGGGACCCGGCCCGAGCCACCGGTGCGCGTCGAAGTCTATCCCAGCCATGCGGACTTCAGCGTGCGCAGTGTTGGGCTCGCGGGGCTCGGCGCGCTCGGCATCGCGTTCGGCAACATCCTGGCGCTCGACTCGCCTGCGGCGCGCGACCCCGGCGACTTCAACTGGGGCTCGACGCTGTGGCACGAGATCGCGCACGCCGTGACGCTTGCGGCATCCAGGCATCGTGTGCCGCGCTGGCTGACCGAAGGCATCTCCGTGCTCGAGGAGCGGCGTGCGCGGCCCGGCTGGGGTGAGGCAGTGTCACCCGACTTCCTGGCGGCCCTGAAGAGCGGTCAGATCCTGCCCGTGAGCGAGCTGAACGCCGGCTTCGTACGGCCGAAGTATCCGCAGCAGATCATGCACGCGTACTACCAGGCCTCACTCGTCGCGGAGCTGATCGAGGACCAATACGGTGACCGGGCGCTCCGTGACATGCTGCGCGCCTACGGCGATGGCAGAACGCACGAGGAGGTGCTGCGCGCTGTCCTGCGGACGGAGTCCGATGCCTTCGACGAGCAGTTCGATCGACACCTGCGCGAGAAGTTCGCGACGCAGCTCGCGGCCATCGACGTGCCGGCGGGGGCGGATCACGGCGGCGCGTCCGTGCAGCTGGGCGGTGCCTTCCTCGGTGCGCTGCGTGGCGCAGCGGCCGCGCTGGATGCGGGCAATACGGCTGTCGCCGTACGCGAGGCGGAGCGTGCGCGCGACATGTACCCGGAATATGCGGGCGTGGACGGCCCCTACATGGTGTTGTACCGTGCGGCGATCGCGGATCGGGATACCGCTGCCGCGATCGCTGCCCTGCGCGCGCATGTCCTCCGTCGCGAGAGCGATTACGACGGCCACGTGACGCTCGCGGACCTCCTCGCGGAGGCCGGCGATGCACGCGGCGCGGCCGACATGCTGGAGCGGGCGATGTACATCCACCCGTACGACGCGGCGGTGCACGAGCGCATGGCGGCGCTGTATGCCGCGACGGACCAGCACGCGAAGGCAGTGCGCGAGCGCCGCGCCATCCTGGCGCTGAATCCGGTGAATCGCGCGGACGCCCACTATCGTCTGGCAGTGGCCCTGCTCGATGCCGGAGACCGGACGCAGGCACGCCGTGAGGTCCTGCGTGCGCTCGAGATCGCACCGAACTTCGCGGACGCACAGACGCTGCTCCTGCGCCTCCAGGACGGGTCATGATGCGAGTGTGGCTAACGCTCGAACTCCACCTGACGCGACTGCCGTTCGGACGCCTGGCCCGGCGTGCGAAGCCCGGCGCACTCGTGCGGGTCGCACCGGCACTGGCGTTCGGTGCGCTGGCGCTCACGGCCGTGATCGCGTCGGCGCAGCAGCGTGGCATGCCGGCCGACTACGTCCCGTACTGCTTCGAGCCGCAGGACTGCCCGCTTGCGCCGTACGACGGGAGGCTCACGTTCGTCCGCGTGTATTTCGACACCCGTGGCGGCGGCGGCTTTGGCCGACGCGCGAGCCGCGAGCCGCCATGGCATCACGACCGGCCCTATGCCGAACGCAACCTGAGCAGCATTATGCGCGAGGTATCGCTCGCGCGGACGTTCGACGGGCTGACCGGCGGCAACGTGTTCGCGCTCGATGATCCGGAGATCTTCCGCTATCCGGTCCTGTGGCTTTCCGAGCCCGGCTTCTGGGTTCCGACCAATGAGGAAGTCGCGGGTCTGCGTGCGTACCTGCTCAAGGGCGGGTTCATGATCTTCGATGACTATGGCGGTTACGACATACGGAATCTCGAGGAGCAGCTGCGCCGGGTGTTGCCGGAGCTCCGGCCGATCCAGCTGACGGGTGCGGAGCCGATCTTCAAGTCGTTCTTCGACATCGAGCTCGGCGCACTGACGATCAACCAGAGCAACCGGCGCAATCCCCCGACGTACTGGGGCCTGTTCGAGGACAACGACCCGACGAAGCGGCAGCTGGTGATGATGAATCACGACAATGATATCGGCGAATACATGGAATACAGTGCCAGCGGCTTCTACGCCGTGGACCTGTCCAACGACGCGTACAAGCTCGGCGTCAACTACATGATGTACGCGCTGACGCACTGAACGGAACGGGGGAGCATTTGGCGACGGTAATCGAGCTGTCCGGGCTGCAGGAGAACGATGACATCCAGCTCGCCGAGCGGATGAAGGAGGGTGCAGACCGGATCCAGGCGGAGCTGGGCAAGCTGATCATCGGCCAGGAGCAGGTGATCGAGCATATGTTGATGTCGCTGTTCGTTGGCGGCAACTCCCTTCTCATCGGCGTGCCCGGCCTCGCGAAGACACTCCTGGTGCATACGCTCGCGCAGGTGCTGAACCTGAAATTCTCACGCATCCAGTTCACGCCGGATCTGATGCCGTCTGACATCACGGGCACGGACATCATCCAGGAGGATGCGGAGACGGGGCGCCGCCAGATGGTATTCGCGCCCGGCCCTATCTTCGCCAACATCGTGCTGGCGGATGAGATCAACCGGACGCCGCCGAAGACGCAGGCGGCGCTGCTGGAAGCGATGCAGGAACATCGCGTGACGATCCAGGGCCGCACGTACAGCCTCGAGGAGCCGTTCCACGTCTTCGCGACCCAGAACCCGATCGAGCTGGAGGGCACGTACCCGCTGCCGGAAGCGCAGCTGGACCGCTTCATGTTCCAGATCATCATCGAGCATCTCCCGGAGACGGAGGAGATGGACGTGGTGCGCTCCACTACGGCAGTGCAGGATCACGTGTTCGAGCACGTCGTGACGGGCGCCGACCTGGTGGCGTTCCAGCGGCTGGTGCGCAAGGTGCCCGTGTCGGAGCCGGTGCTGCGCTACGCGGTGAACCTGGTGCGTGCGAGCCGTCCGGCCGAGAAGCATGGCGCGACTCTGCTGCCGGGTGGCGCGCCCGACTTCGTGAAGGAGTGGGTGTCCTACGGCGCGAGCGTGCGGGCGGCGCAGTATCTGGTGCTCGGCGGGAAGGCGCGCGCGCTCATGCGCGGCCGCACGCATGTATCGTTCGAGGATGTCCGTGCGCTCGCCCATCCGGTGCTGCGTCACCGGATCCTGACCAATTTCCACGCGGAGTCGGAGCGGGTAACGACGGACCGCATCATCGATCGCCTGCTCGAGGCCGTTCCGGTACCGAAGTCGGGGATGTGACGTGAGACTGCGGCATTCCGTCCAGCCGATCCCGGGCACCGGGTTCATCGATCCGAAGACTCTGTCGCGGATCGACAACCTGGAGCTGCTGGCGCGCACGGTCGTCGATGGTTTCATCAACGGCCTGCATCGCGCACCGTACCTCGGCATGTCGCTCGATTTCGCGGAGCACCGTGCATACTACCCGGGCGATGACATCCGACGTATCGACTGGCGGCTCTTCGCGCGGACGGACCGCTACTACGTGAAGGAGTACGAGGCGGACACCAACTCGAACTTCACGGTGCTGCTCGATGTGTCGAAGTCCATGTCGTATGGCGGCGCGGGCATCCGGAAGCTCGAGTACGCGAAGTACCTGGCGGCATCGCTGTCATACTTCTCCCGCGAGCAGCGCGACCGGGTCGGGCTGCTCACGTTCGACAGTGAGATCGTGGATTATGTCCCGCCATCCGCGAAGCACCTGGACGTGGTGCTGCACACGATCGATCGCGTGAAGGCGGACCGCGCGGGCTCGCTCGACAGCTCCCTGCGCAAGGCGACCGAGCTGCTGCGCCGGCGCGGTCTGATCGCGATCATCTCTGACCTGTACGAGGACCCCGACCGGGTGCAGTCGGCCGTCGGCATGCTCCGCCACCGCGGTCATGATGTCATTGTGTTCCACATACTGGACCGCACCGAGATCGACCTGGAGGGTGCGGCGGGCAGTGTATCGCTGGACGAGGCGACCAGCTTCGAGGATCTCGAGACGGGCGAGCGCATTCCGGTCATCACGCCGGCCGTGCGTGAGCGGTATCGCAACCTCATGCAGGAGCACATCGGCGCGATCCGGCGGAAGCTGACGGAGCTGCGGATCGATTACGCGATGTTCGACACATCCACGCCGCTCGATGACGCGCTGTTCGCCTACCTGGCGGCGCGCGAGCGGCTGACGCGTGGTACCGCGCGGTCGGGAGGAGGGCGCTGATGAACCTGCTCACGCCCGCATTCCTCGTCGGCCTCGCCGCGCTCGCGGTGCCGCTGCTCATCCATCTCATCCGGCGTGAGCGGCACGATGCCGTGGAGTTCCCGTCGCTCATGTTCCTGAGCCGGATCCCGCAGCCCGTCGTGAAGCGCCGCAGGATCCGTAACTGGTGGCTGTTCGCGCTGCGCTGCCTCGCGCTGATTCTCATTGTAGGTGCGTTCGCGCGACCGTTCGTGGACCGCGGCCCGAACGCTGTTGCATCGGAGGATGCCGCTCGCGAAGTCGTGATTCTGCTCGATGCCTCCTACAGCATGGGGTACGGTGACAGGTGGGACCGCGCGCTGGCAGCCGCACGGACGGCGATCGATGGGCTGGGTCCCGACGATCGTGCGTCGCTGGTCGTGTTCGACGGGGCCGCGCGCGCCGTCCTGCAACCCACGACGGATAGGGCCCGGCTGCGCAGCGCACTGGACAGCGCGCGCGCCGGTTCAGGTGTGACGCGGTATACGCCAGCGCTGAAGCTGGCTCAGAGCATTCTCGGTTCATCGCAGCTGACGCGCCGCGAGGCGATTCTCATATCCGACTTCCAGCGTGCCGGCTGGGATGGCGCGGCGGGAGCCCAGCTGCCCGGCGGTGCGGAGCTGCGGCCGGTGCACATCACGGACGCTGCGGCGGCGAACATCGCGGTCACGCACGTGACGCTGAACCGTTCGCGCGTAAACGACAGGGAGCGTGTCTCTCCGATCGCACATCTGGCGAACGGCGGTGGTGAGAGCGTGCGCGTGGGCGTCACGTTCGCCGTGGGTGACCGGACGCTGCAGACAGTGGAGGCCGAAGTGCCGGCGAACGGCACGACGAGTGTCGAGCTCCAGCCTGTGACACTCGAGGATCGCGCGCAGCGCGCGACGGTGCGCTCGAGCGATGATGCGCTCGCCGCCGACAACACGTTCCATTTCATGCTGGAGCCGGCACCGGGAATCCGCGTGCTCGTGGTGGAGCCGACGGGGCGGGATGCGAGCCTTTATCTCCGTCGTGCACTGGACCTGGCGGAGGACCCGCCGTTTTCGGTGACCGTAAAACGCGGAGCGGTGCCCACGGCCGCGGAGCTGGAGCGAGCGGATGTCGTGGTCCTGAACGACGTGCTGCCGCCCGAGGGTGATGCAGGTCGCCGGCTCGTGGAGTGGGTGCGTACCGGCGGCGGCGTCGTGCTGGCGACGGGCGATCGCACCGCGTCGTCGGCCTGGAGCGAGTCCGCGCGCACGATCGGCGGCGGCGCGCCCGACCGCGTGATCGACCGCGTGGAAGATGGCGGCGGGCGGCTCGGGTTCCTCGAGTACTCGCATCCCGTGTTCGAGCTGTTCCGCGCGCCGCGCGCGGGCGCTTTCGGTGCAGCGCGTTTCTATCGGTACCGGCCCGTGCCGGCAGCGGATGCCCGTGCCGCAGGGGACACGAGCGGAACGGGCGCCACGATTCTTGCGCGTTTCGATGATGGCAGCGTTGCGCTGGTGGAGCGGTCGGTGGGTGAAGGGCGCGCGCTGGTGTGGGGCAGCACGCTGGATTCGTACTGGACGAACCTCGCGCTCGAGCCCGTCTACCTGCCGCTGGTGCACCAGATCGTGAAGCGCGCGGCCGGGTTCACGCCCGCCCGACCGTGGAGCACTGCCGGTCAGATCGTCGACGTGGCCGTCCCGCAGGACATGCCGCTGGTGGTGAACACGCCGCGCGGCGACCGTGTGGAGGTCGCGGCCGAGAACACGCTGCTGACCATGAACGAGCAGGGTTTCTACGAGGTGCGTGAGGCACGCGCGGGAGGCAGCACGCTGCGCGAGCACGCCGTCAATGTGGATGTCGCGGAGTCGGACCTGAGCATGGTGGACCCGGCGGAAATGGTGGCCGCGGTGACGAGCACCGCTGCGGACACGAGAGCGAGCGTCGCGGCGGGCCTCGCGCCGGCGGAACAGGAGAAGCGGCAGGCGCTGTGGTGGTACCTGCTGTTCGTCGTATTCGCACTGCTCGCGGCAGAGGCGGTATTCGCCAATCGCCGGGCAGCGCGACCCGCACTACGGTGAGGTGGACATGACTGGATCGCACAAGGCACGCGGACGCCTGATCGAGGTGATCGGCGCGGTGCGCAGGCGCTGGCGCATGAAGGTGCTGCTGCGCGGCATGCTGATCACGCTCGCCGCCGGGCTGCTGCTCTTCCTCGTGGCGGCCTACGGCCTCGAGCGCCTGAACTTCTCGTCCGGATCGGTCATCGCGTTCCGCGTCATTGCGATCGCCGTCGTGCTCGCGCTCATCACGCGATTCATCGTCCTGCCGCTCCGGCGTCGCGTCACCAACGAGCAGGTGGCGCTCTACCTGGAGGAGCACGAGCCGTCGCTACAGAACACGCTGATCAGTGCGCTCGATGCGGACAATGCCGCGGTGTCGCCCGCGCTGGCGCAGCGCACGGTCGAGTATGCCATCGAGCGCTGCCGCGAGATCGATGATGGCCGCGCCGTGGACCGGCGCGATCTGCACCGGTTCGCCGCTGCGTTCGGCATCACGCTCCTGTTCGGCATCGGGCTGACCGGATTCGGTCCGCCCCTGTTCCGTCACGGCGCGGGTACGCTGCTCAACCCGTTCAGTGCGGCCGCCGACGCCAACCCTTACCGCGTCGAGGTGGAGCCGGGAGATGTCACGATCGCGCGCGGATCCGATCAGGTCGTGACCGCGACACTGTTCGGCTGGGAAGCACGGGCGGGCATGAACGGCATCGCCCAGCAGGTCGAGATCCTGGTGCGCACTGCCGGCGACAGCGTGTTCCAGAGCCTCCCGCTCACCGCCATGGACGAGCCGTCGCAATACGAGGTGTTGCTGTTCGACGTCGCCAATCCGACGGAGTACTACATCGAGGCCGATGGCGTGCGCTCGCCGCTCTATCGCATCGATGTCGCTGACCTGCCCTATGTCGAGCACATCCAGCTCGTGTACGACTATCCGGATTACACCGGTCTGCCGGACGAGGTGGTGGAGGATGGTGGCGACATTGTCGGGCTGCGCGGCACACGCGTGGCCATTCGCGCAACCACGACGATGCCCGTCGCATCCGGCCGCCTCGTGCTGGACGGCGGTCGCAACATCCGCATGCGGCCAAACGCCGATGGCGTGCTCGAAGGCGTGGTCACGATCGGCGGCGAGGGCTTCTACACGATCGAGCTGACGACAGCCGACAGTGTGACTGTGTCCGGGTCGCCGGAGTACCTGATCGACGTGGTCGACGATCGCGGGCCGGCCGTACGCATCACGAAGCCCGGCCACGACACGCGTCCGACGACTGTCGAGGAAGTGTTCGTGGAAGCGTCCGCGGAGGATGACTTCGGTGTGGCGCGGCTGGAGCTGGTCTACAGCGTGAACGGTGGCGAGGAGAAGGTGGTGCCGCTGCTGAGCAATGCGCGGACGCTCACGGAGGCCAGTGCCGGCCACACGTTCTACCTCGAGGAGCTGGACCTGGAGCCGGGCGACCTGGTGTCGTACTTCGCACGTGCGACGGACAACAGCGGCGCTGCGGATAATTCGGTCACGAGCGACATCTTCTTCATGAACATCCGTCCGTTCGGTCGCGATTACCGGCAGGCCGAGCAGGGTGGCGGGGGCGGTGGCGGCGGCGGCGGACAGCAGGGTGAGTCGCCCGGCGAGCTGTCGCAGCGTCAGCGCGAGATCATCACCGCGACGTTCAACCTGATCCGCGACAGCGCGAACTATCAGGATCGCGAGTTCGCGGAGCACCTGAACACCATCACGCTGATGCAGGACCGGCTGCGCGAGCAGGTGTCGACGCTGCGCACGCGCATGGACAATCGCCAGATCACGCAGGACAGCATGTTCGCCCGGATCGCGGCGATCCTGCCGCTCGCGACGGCGGAGATGGAGAAGGCCCTCGAGGACCTGCGCACGCCGGATACGCGTGACGCGCTCGGCGCGGAGCAGCGCGCGCTCCAGCAGCTTCAGCGGGCGGAGGCGCTATTCCGTGAGGTACAGGTGGCGTTCGAGCAGCAGCAGGGCGGAGGCGGCGGTGGTGGCGGCGGTGCGCCGAACGCCGAGGACCTGGCCGACCTGTTCGAGCTGGAACGCGACAAGCTGCAGAACCAGTACGAGACCGTGCAGCGCGGCGAACAGCAGCAGGCGCAGAACCAGAACGAGGTGGACGCCGCCCTGGAGCGGCTGCGCGAGCTGGCGCGGCGGCAGGAGCAGGAAAACGAGCGCCTCCGGCAGCAGGCCGCGCTGCGGCAGAACCAGCAGGGCGGCGGTGGCGGCGCACAGAGCCAGCGACAGCTGGCCGAGGAGACGGAAGAAGCCGCCCGTCAGCTGGAGCGGCTGTCGCGTGAGACGCAGCAGCAGAGCCTGGCCGATGTCGCGCGCCGGCTTCAGGAGGCCGCGGACCAGATGCGGCGGAGCGCTGCAAATGCGCGCAGCGGCAACACGGCCAGCGCGAACGCGGCGCTGAACGAGCTGGAGGAGGCGCGGCGCCGGCTGGAGCGGAGCCAGAGCGAGACACTGGAGCAGCAGACGCAGGAGGCATTGCAGCGCGCACAGCAGCTCGAGCGCCAGCAGCGTGAGATTGCAGAGGGCATGGACCGGCTGCAGGGCATGAGCGGAGCGGAGCGCAATGAGGAGGCGCGTCGCCTGATCGAGGAGAAGGAGGAGCAGATGCAGGAGGTCTCCGAGCTCGAGCGTCAGATCGACCGGCTTGCCGGCGCCTCACGCTCGGAGCAGAGGGATGCCTCGAGACGGCTGCAGGAGGCCGCAAACTCCATCCGCGACAATGAGTTGAGGCGGTATATCGAATACTCGAGGCAGTTCGCCTATGCGGGCGGCAATCCCAGGCTGGAGCAGCAGATCGGCGAGGACATCGAGGAACTGCGCGAGCGGCTGGAACAGGCGAACAGCGCGATTGGCGAGAACCCCGAGCAGCGCGCCGAGGAGGCGCTCGACCGTCTGCGTCGCCTTGCCCGCGGCCTCGAGTCGATGCAGGAACGCACCCGTGAGGCGGCGGAACAGCAGGGACAGCAGGGACAGGAAGGTCAGCAGGGCCAGCAGGGTCAAGGTCAGCAAGGCCAGCAAGGCCAGCAAGGCCAGCAGGGCCAGCAGGGCCAGCAGGGCCAGCAGGGCCAAGGCCAGCAGGGCCAGCAGGGCCAACAGGGCCAGGGTCAGCAGGGCGGCCAGCAAGGCCAGGGTCAGCAGGGACAGCAGGGTGGTCAAGGCGGCCAGCCGGGCGGCCAGATGAACGGGGGCGGCGGCGGCGCGCGGGGCGCCATCGGTTCGCGCGGCGGCGTGTCGGGTGACGATGCGCGGCAGCTGCGAGGCGAGGTGCGGCAGCGACTGGAGGAGGCACAGGCGCTGCGGCAGCAGCTCGCTCGTGAAGGGCGTGACGTGTCGCAGCTCGATGAAGCGATCCGCGGCCTGCGCGCGCTGGGCAGCGACGCGATCTGGGGCGATGGCGAAAATCTGCGCAGGCTGCAGGAGCAGGTGGTCGACAACCTGAAGCAGTACGAGTTCGGGCTGCGCCGCGATGTGCTCGGTGCGGAACGCGAGCGGCTGTTCCTTTCGGGCACGGATGAAGTCCCCGAGGGATTCCGCAAGCTGGTGGAGGAATATTATCGCTCGCTGTCACGCGACCGAAACGAATAGTTGTACAACGTCAACGATGGGAATACTTCAGCAAGGGTCGATGATGAGGTTCAGCGGGATGATGCGGGGCGGTCTGGTGGCGGTGATGGGACTGTCGCTCACGGCGGCGGGGCGGGTGGATCCGGTTCGATTCGATATCGATCCCAATCACAGCTATGTCGGGTTCACGGTGCGGCACCTGGGTGTGTCGAACGTGAAGGGGAAGTTCACGCGGTTCAACGGCCACATCATGCTGAACGAGTCGGACGTCACGCAGTCGACGGTGAACGTGACGATCGAGACCGGCAGCATCGACACGAGCAACGAGCGACGGGACAACCACCTGCGGAGCGGCGACTTCTTCGAGGCGGAGACGTACCCGAATCTGACGTTCGTGAGCAACGGGATCGAACAGACGGCTGACGGCCTGGTGCTTGTCGGTAAACTGACGATCCGTGATGTCACGAAGGAGGTCCGCATCCCGTTCGAGGTCGCGGGCCCCGTGACGACGGAGAGCGGGCGCAAGCGCATGGGCGCGGAGGGGACTCTGCGCGTCAATCGCTTCGACTACGGACTTCAGTGGAACCGCCTCCAGGAAGCGGTGCAGGTGGTGGGTGACGAAGTTCGCATCGAGCTGAACATCGAGGCGAACACGCCGCGCCAGGGCTGAGCCGTGGCGAAGAAGAAAGCCGAGCACATCTTCGGCTCTCACACGGTCGACAACGGCGGCATCGACATGGCCGTGCGGCGCGCGGCGAACGCCGGCCTGGCGACGCTGCAGCTGTTCACGGCGATCCCGAAGTTCTACGGCGACAAGTCATCGATCCGGCAGGAGCGGGTGGACCGCTTCCGCGCTGCGCTGGACGAGACCGGCATACGTCCGGAGCACGTCGTCGTGCATGCTGCGTATGTTCTCTCGGTGGCCACGGCCGAGCCGGACAAGTGGATGCGCGCGGCGGGTGGTCTGAAGAAGGAGATGGAGCGGTCGAACGCCATCGGCGTCGGCGGAGTCTGCTTTCATCCGGGCTCTGCGAGCGACGGAGACCCGAAGGCCGCGGCAGAGCGCGTCGCACGCGCCATGGTGCAGGCACTCGAGGCGCACGAAGGTCCGGCACGTCTGCTGGTCGAGAACACTGCGGGCGCGGGCAGGACGCTCGGTCGTGCGGCATCCGAGGTGGGCGACATCCTGTCGCACATCCCGAAGCAGCTGCGCCCGCGCGCCGGATACGGCCTCGACACGTGCCACCTGTTCGCGTCCGGTTACGACATCCACACGTCGCAGGAACGGTTCACGGAGATCCTGGACGAGTTCGAGGCAGCGACGGGCGAGCCGCCGTCGTTCTTCCACCTCAACGACAGCGAAGGCGAGCTGGGCTCCAACCGGGACCGCCACATGCTGCTGGGCGAGGGCCGCATCGGAGTGGAGCCGTTCCGGTGGCTGCTCGAGGATCCGCGCAGTCGGGGTATACCGCTGATCCTGGAGACGCCTCAGCAGAACTACGATGTCGCGGATGAGGATCCGTCGGGTGATCCGTACGACCTGCGGATGGCGGGGCTGCTGAGGGAGCTCGAGGGGTGAGCCCGGGAGTTGGCTCTACCGGCAAACAACGGAAATTTTCACCACAGAGCACGCGGAGCACACAGAGAACGAATTTTTGAGGTGTTTGTGGCGAAACACCAGTTGATGAAATGCGGGTCTGACCGAATCCGAATCCATCGGTAAGCCTGCATCCATTTGTTGTTAACAGAAATAAAGGATGCAGGCGCCGCCGCGAGTTCCGATCCCCTCCGATAGTCAGGAATCAGCCGTCACGATCCGATTCTCCGCCGCGAGTCACGATCCCGCCGCGAATCACCCCGCGAAACCCGATCCTACCCCGCGAAGCGAACCTCTGTGTGCTCTGTGTGCTCTGTGGTGAATATTTCGTTCCGCAGCCCGGCCTCACTCGCCTGATCGCCGGGTCCACGCGCTGCGGGCCGCGGCTGCGCCACCGATCAGCAGGAGCGGCAGCACGACGGCCAGACCCTTGGCGGGTGGTGCGTCCCCATCACTGTATGCGATGTGTGCGGCGCGCAGTGCGGCCTCAACGTCGCCGGCATCGACGCGGCTCGGCACTCTCCAGCCGTCGCGGCTGCGGGTGGACGGCACGTCGACGGCAACGATGCGGCCGCGCGGATCGACGGTAACGAGTGCCGTCGCAGTAGCCGTGCTGGATTCGCTGAGGGTGATGGCCATGATCCACGTACCGCCTTTCGGCAGCGGCGTGGTCAGCGCGAAGACGCCCGGCTGGTTGGTGGCGCGCAGCTCGAGAGGCAGCGACACTCGGCGGCCATTGACGATTCCTTCGGCAGTCCCGGTCAGGGGCGCATTGAGGGCGTCGCTGTGGTGGTAGGCCCGCACGAGCAGGCTCGCGTCGCGAGTCGATGGGTGGTGCGGATTCGCCGGCAGCTCAATGGAGATCCATGGTGGACCGGCCTGTGCGGCGGACGCGACTGCGAGCGTGAGTGCTGCGGCAAGGCAAAGCTGACGTACAGGCATGAAACACCTCCGTGGGATGGCGCGCGCTCGGACGCCGAGCGTCGCGACCGTGAAAGGGAATGCAACTGCGTGGAGGTGCCGGCAGCCTCGTGTCAGTAGGATGCCGGTCCGTGTGGAAGGGTTGGAACGTTCAGCGGCTTCGTACGGTCAAGCGGCCGCGGAATGTGCGCACGCTGACTTGAGCGCCGCCCTGGCCGAGGACGAAGTTCTGCTCGCTGCCCTTGATCTTGCTGCTGCTCGACCGGATCGGAGTCTTGAACTCGCTGCGCAACCCGCCCTCGTAGGTGGAGTAGCGGAACTCGGCATCAGTCGCGGCAGGCAGCAGGAACTCGACGGCACCGGCATGCGTCACGAAGTCGAGTGAAGCGCCGCGGCGCAACTCGCCGACGAACCGCAGCTCACCATCGACGGACTCGAAGCTGCCGCGCCGGACGAAGGCGTCCTCGAGGAGCACGTTCCCGCTCACCGACGTGGCAGTCGCGTCGGCGATGGTGCCGCGTAGCAGTATGGCGCCGGTCACCGTCTTCGCGCGCGCGACGGACGTGCGCACATCGAGAGTGAGTCTGCCGGTCATGGACTCTGCGAACACTTCGGCGGGCGCGCCGCGCACCTCTATGTCCCCGCCGACCGCGTTCACATCGAGCGTGCCGCTCACACCCTCGACGAAGACCGCGGCAGAGCCCGTCCGGACCCAGACGCGGCTGCGCGCGGGCACGCGCACCTCGATGTAGGATGGCTCGGCGCGCTCGACTGTCGTGTCCCACAGGCCGATTTTCACACCGTCGCCGCTGCGGTGCACCTCGAAGCGCTCCGCCGGCGTATCATGCACCTTGCCCGTGACCGCTATGCTGTCGCGGTCCCAGCCGATCAGCTTGATGCTGCCCGCGATGTTCTGCACCCGGACATAACCATCCGGCGCTGCCGCAAACCGCTCGTTGATCACCCGCTGTGCCGACGCCGGCAGCGCGGTGGCGGCAGCCAGACCCGCTGCGACAAGCAGCACAGCGGCGAACCTGCGCCTCATGAGCTTGCTCTCCCGTGCGAGCTCACACTGCGCAGGACGTCGAGCTTCCGCTCGTAGCCCGAGCGGACCAGATCAGTGAGCGCGTCATTGCCCGGGTCAGCGCGCAACGCAGCACGCGCTTCATTCAGCGCTCTGTCGATGATGTCGAGGTTGGCCTGAAGCACACGGAGCGTCTCCGGCGAGAGCGCACTCTGCTGACCCACGAGTGCACGCTGCACCTCGGCAACCTCGTGCTCGTACGAACGCTCGAGCGCGTCCACGGCGACCAGGCTGGAGCTTCCCGCCATGGGCAACGCCACATTCTGCACGCCGCCTGTGTCACCGGCGCCGCGGATCAGCAGTGCTGTCGTCGCCGATGAGATGGTGACGAGCAGGACGGCGGCCGCAGCGAGCAGCCGGGGGCGCATGTACCATGTCCGGGCCGCGGCGCTGTCCCGCGTTTGAATCAGCCCTGCGCGCACTCCCATCAGCACGTGCGCAGGTGGCTGGATGCTGCGCGGGAGATCAGCGAGATCGGAGCGGAGCAGGCGGAGGCTATCGACGGCATCGCGACACGTATCGCAATCGGCGAGGTGCGCGCGGGCGCTGTCCTGCTCCGCCGGATCGAGTGCATCATCGACGTAGTCGTTCAGCTGGCGTTCATCCAGGTGGCCGGTCATCTGTTCAATCTCTCCCGCAGCAGTCGACGGGCGCGATGGAGCTGCGATTTAACGGTGCCGGCTGCCACACCTGTCATGGCAGCGATCTCGTCGTGAGTGTATCCCTCAACGTCGTGAAGCACGAGCGCGGTCCGTGCTCCGAGCGGCAGCGATGCAATGGCGCGCTCGAGGTCGAGCCGCAGGTCCGCACCGCTGCCCCGCGCAGGCGCGGCCGCGAGGAACTCATCATCGACCGTAACCACGCGGGCCGCGCGCCGCCCTGCCGCGCGTCCATCCTGCAGCATCACATTGACCGCAATCCGATGCAGCCAGGACGTGAGCCGGCTCGTGCCCTGAAACGTGCCGAGTCTGCGCCACGCGAGCACGAACGTGTCCTGGGTGAGTCTCTCGGCCTTCTCACGGTCGGCGCAGAGCCGCAGCAGCACGGCGAATACCCGGCCTGCATGCGACGCGTACAGGGAGTCGAATGCGGCGGAATCCCCCCGCTGTGCGCGCCGGATCAGCTCCGGCTCGGCGTCCTCCGGTCGAATCAGCGGCTCTTCGGGTTTCGTGCTGATGGATACCCCCTTCCGAGGTAGGATGCCGGGGGAGGTTGGAGGGTTGGAAAGGCATCCGAGTTCCTGCTGCGAGCATTCAACTGCGAGAACAACGGAAATTTTCACCACAGAGCACTCAGAGCACACAGAGAACGGATCCATGAGGTGATTGCGGCGACAACTAATGATGAAATGGGGGTCTGATCGAATCCGAATTCATCGATGAGCCTGCATCCCATCTGTTGTTAACAGAAACAAGGATACAGGCGCCGCCGCGAACTAGACCTTACGCCGCGAGTCAGGAATCAGCCGTCACGATCCGATCCTCCGCCGCGAATTCCGGCCTCACGCCGCGAATCAGTCGTTACGATCCGACCCTCCGCCGCGAACCCGATCGTACCCGCGAAGCCACCCTCTGTGTGCTCTGCGTGCTCTGTGGTGAATAAAGTCGTTCGGCAGCCCGACCCACAAAGCCGGGATCAGATCCGGAACAGGTAGCTCACCTTGACGAAGAACCCGTCGCTCGTCCTCTCCAGGTCGCGCGGCTCGAAGAACGCCGCGTTGTTGAGGCTGGTGCCATAGCCGGCGAACAGCACCGTACCCGGATTCGGCTGATAGGAGAACAGCCAGTCCGCGCGGAATCCGCCGCGCTGCACGGCCTCGGCGCGGCGGAACGTGCCGTCGGCTCGGCGGATCAGGACGGGGTCGTTCGTGCGGGAGTCGTCGCGCAGGGCGGCGATGCGGGTGGCGTCGTACTGTCCGACGAAGCGCAGGAATATCGGGCGCGAGAGCTGATACTCGACTTTCATGCGCGGGATCATGCGCAGGCGCACGAGTGATCCGTCACTGACCCTGTGGAAGCGCTGCTCGAGATAGCGCGCGTTCACCCGGACCTTGTCCGTGGGGCGCCAGTCGGCGCTCAGCGTCGCGAAGTAGATCCAGGCGGACGACCACTCGTCGAAGTTGTCATCGTGGCCGGCCAGGATCTCGGCACTGCCGGAGAACGTCTGGAACTGCGGCGTGCGCAGATTGAGCATGACGCCATAGTTCGGCAGCCGGTGCGTGCCCGTGTAGGGCACCGTGTCGAGCACCGCGCCGGTGTCGTCCTGACGCTCGATGTAGTAGTTCGCGTACAGGTCGGCGGGGTACATGAACGACTCGAGCCACGTATAGAACGTGGTGTTCCAGCCGCCGCGCAGCGCGAAGTTCGTGCTCGTATTGACCTTGATGTCGTTCGGTACCGTGCCGCGCCGGAAGCGGTCGTAATCCCAGGTGCCATCGAGAATCAGGGACGTCGTGAATGTCTCGATGAAACTGCCCTGCGGAAAGAAGCTGCGCCGCGGGGTGATGTTCGCATGCGCGATGCCCGGCCTGGAGATGAAACCGCTCCCCGCCACGAACTCCGGATGGATGCCTTCCACGACTGAGTTGAAGCTCCATTCACGGCCCGGCCGGGACAGCGAGAAATCGAACAGCGGCCGCCAGCTGGATGTCTCACCGGCTGCGGACGTGAAGCTGGAGGCGACCTGTCCGCTCAGGACAAAGCGCCCGAGCAGCAGTCGCGTGTCGATGCCGGCCACGCGGTTGTAATCGTCGCCATCGATGCGATCGGTATAGACGATACCGGCGTTCGACTGTGAGCCCAGGTCGCGTCGCAGGCGGACGATGTTGAAGATGGGACGGTCGTTGCCGGTCGCCGAGAGTGAGCGATCATCGACGGCACTCAGCACGCCCACGTTGAGATCGCCGATCTTGCCGTTCAGCTTGGCGGCGGCGCCGGGAGAACTGATGCTGCGCGTGTAGATGAGCTGATTCGGCGTGGCGAAGTTCTCGCTGCCCTCGAGGAAGAACGGCCGCTTCTCCGGGAAGAACAGGGCAGCCCGCGGATCGTAGGACACCTGCCCGACATCCGCCTCCACGTGCGAGAAGTCGGGGTTCACGGTGGCATTCATCGTGAGATTCGCGGTCACGCCCCACCGCACGTTGCCGCCGAACTCCGGATCCTCGCCTCGATAGCGCCACGACGGGTCGGTGTCGGATGTCGCGGCGCCGCTCGCGCGCGCGGTCATGACGGGATTGATGTCGAGCACCAGGCCGCGCCGCAGGCCGGTCAGGCCGGTGAGTGTGCCGCTCTGCGCGAGGAACGACGGCAGGTTGCGCTCGGCGGGTGTCCACGTCTGCTCATGGCCGGAGTGCTGCACACGCCGCACGATGTTGATGCCCCAGTCCTGCACGTCCGCGGCCTGATAGCGGATGCTCTTGAACGGGATCCGCACCTCGATCTCGTAGCCCCAGGGCGTCGTGCGGCCCTTTGACTCGAAGATGAAGTCGGGGTTCATGTCCGTCCCGCTGCCATCCGCGTAGGTGCCGTCGCCCTGGACACCGAGCGGGTTGATGAGGAAGACGAGCGCGCGCCGGCGGTCGTTGAATGTGTCGAGGATGATCTGGATGTAGTCGTCGCCGGTGATGCGGTCCCGATCGGCGAGCGTCGCGTTCACCGCACCGTGCGGCTCGAATGCGCGGACACCGAAATGGATGGCGTGCTCGGTGTAGAGGACGAGCACCTCCGTGGAGTCCTCGGCCGGCAGCCGGTCGACAGGCGAGAACTGCGAGAACCCTGTGAGCAGCGCGGCGCTGGACCATGCCTCTTCGTCGAGCGCGCCATCGACGCGGATATCCGCGTCGGCGCGCTGGAGGTGCACATCGAGACGTCGCTCGCGCCCGTTGTAGATCTCCTGTCCCGCTTGGGCGGCGGCGGTCACGTCCACGGCAGCCTGAGCCGACACACCGGCCGCGCTCAGCACCGCGCAGGCGGCGGCAGCGCTCAGGCCCCGTATCACGGACGGCCCTCCGACCGCAGGTAGCGTTCGGGAATCGGATTGCCCTCGCGCTCGGAGTCCCAGAAGATCGACACGACCCACCACCGGGTGCCGTCGTACAGCAGCTGGATGCTGTTGATCCCGCGCGCGAAGGGGTCCGGGTCCTCGGCCGTATTCTTCGAGTCGTAGGCACTGAAGACGTGGGCGATGTTGCCGAAGCGCTCGGTCGTGCGGCCGATCTCGCGCTCGAAGAAGCCGCGCTCCTCGAGGACCGGACCGCTCGTCGTGGCATAGTCTTCCGGCGTCATCACGCGGTGCCGCACGTCGCCCTGCTGCGATACGCCCGTGGGGATCAGCCGGGCTCCCGGCACGAAAAGCGAGTGGAACCGCTGCCAGTCCCGCTTCTGACCGGCGGGGCCCGAGATCACGTCGTAGAGCGACGCGATAATGGCATCGATCGACTCGACATCCTGAGACCGGGCGGCCGGCGTGTCCTGGGCGGTCGCGGGTGCGGCCAGCAGAGCGGCCAGCAGCAGCGGCATGGATGCCCGGTGCAATACCTGCAGACGCATGGTTTCTCCTGTAATTTTCAGCGGGGGACGGTCGCATCAGACTACTCCGCGCACGCCGGGGGCACAATCGGCGGCGGGACGAGCGGCGCATTGCGGGTGGCGAACGGCCGCGGGACCGCGTCAGGCCGTAGGGCTATTCCCTACAGAGAACCCGGGCTCGCCCCACAGACGCGCGGGCCTGGTCGTTATAGATTGGCCTCAGGATACCGCACGCTCGCGTGGACCGTGCGGTATCCGGTATTGCCACGCATCGCACGGGACACGCCCCTGGACACGAACCTCAGCAACGGACGCCCGACGAAAGCCGGGAGCACGTCGGACGACGCAGCGCCACCGGAGTCCGGCCGCGGCGTCGTCCGCACACTCCTGCGGGTGCCGCTGTTCTACAAGATCCTCATCGCGAACGCGGTGATTCTCGCGCTTGTCACGATTGGCAGCGTGCTCATAGCAGACGCGGCCGCCGAGAACGAGAACGCGAGCTTCGCGCTGCTGCTGGGTGCGGGCCTGGTGCTGAGCGTGATCAGCAATGCGGTCATCCTGCGCCTGGCGCTGAGCCCGCTGAAGCAGCTGGAGGGCACCGCTCGCCGGGTTCAGGACGGTGACCTAACCGCGCGGGTCGAGGTGTCAGAGCTGGCCGATCGGGATCTCGAGCGTCTGGCCGGCACGTTCAACATGATGCTGGACAGCGCCGACGCATACCGCACGCGGCTGCGCGAGGTGGCTGCGCGGGCGCTCACCGCGCAGGAGGAGGAGCGCCGGCGCATCGCGCAGGAGCTGCATGACGGCATTGCCCAGACGCTGACGGCTCTGCGTGTCCGGCTTCGCGTGGCGCGCGCCGCGGAGGCCGAGGACAGAGCGCAGGCACTTGAACGCATCAGCCGGGATATCGGCGCGGCCACGGAGGAAATCCGGCGGATCGCGCAGGGGCTGCGGCCGCCGGCGCTTGACATGCTGGGCCTGTCACCGGCAATTGAGTCGTACGCGCGCAACGTCGCGGAGACGACCGGGATGACGATCGTCACGGATATCGCCGCCACGGACGGCGTCCTCTCGCCGGACGCAGAGCTGGCGGTGTATCGTATCGTACAGGAAGCGCTCTCCAACGTGGCCCGTCACTCGACGGCGCCCTCTGCCCGCGTGGACCTGGAAGTGACGCGCAATACGGTGCAGGTGGTGGTGAGCGACACCGGTCGCGGCTTCTCCGTGGTGGAGGAGATGTCGCGCGGAGGGCTCGGCCTGTTCGGGATGCAGGAGCGTGGTGCGTACCTCGGCGGAACCGTCGAGATCGAGAGCAACCCCGGCGCTGGCACGCGGATCCGGGTGACCATCCCCACAGTGGAGACGGCGCGGTATGCCTGAGACAATTCGCATTCTGCTGACGGACGACCACCTGGTCCTGCGCGCGGGTCTGAAGGCTCTGCTGGAGGCGGAGCGTGATTTCCGCGTGGTGGGCGAGGCCTCGACCGGTGAGGAGGCGCTGGAGAAGGCGCAGCAGCTGCACCCGGACGTGGTGGTCATGGACCTGTCGATGCCGGGCATGGGCGGGCTGGAGGCCACGAAGAAGCTGACCGCGGAGACGCCATGCAAGGTGCTCGTCCTCACGATGCACAGTGAGGAGGAGTACCTGCTGCCCGTCCTGGAAGCGGGCGGCAGCGGTTATGTGAAGAAGACGAGCGCGGACGAGGACCTGACGAACGCGATCCGGACGGTCGCGCGCGACGAGGTGTTCCTCTATCCGAACGCCGCGAAGCTGCTGCTTCAGGGGTTCCGGGTGAAAGGCGAGGATGACCAGCCGGACCCGCTCGCGAAACTGACGGATCGCGAGCGCGATGTACTCGCCATGACGGCGGAAGGCTTCAGCTCGAGCGAGATCGGCGAGAAGCTGTTCATCTCGCCGAAGACGGTCGACACGTATCGCTCCCGCATCATGGAAAAGCTCTCGCTGCATCACCGCTCCGAGCTGGTCCGGTTCGCACTGAACACCGGACTGCTGAAGGCGCGCGACTGATCGCTGGTGGAGCCGCTGCCTCACGCCAGCCAGGAGTCCGACGCAGGGCACGCTGAGTCCGGTCCGGCGGCGGGTGCGGCCGAGCCGCGCCTGCGAGCTGCCTTCGATCAGGCCTTCCACTTCATGGCCGTCCTCGACCCGGAGGGACGGGTCATCGATCTGAATCATGCGGCGCTCGAAGCCGCCGGTATCACACTCGAAGACGCTATCGATCGACCGTTCCACGAGGGCGACTGGTGGCCGGATGAGGCTACGCGCACGCGCGTGCGCGAGGAGGTCATGCGCGCGGCGGCGGGCGCCACTGTACGGCTGGAAGTGGAGATCCCGGGTGCCGCGGGTCACAGAGCGACATTCGACCTGACGATCACACCGGTGGTCGATGACGCCGGGACTACTGCGTGGCTCGTCGCGGAAGCGCGTGACATCACGGAGGCGCGGTGGGCGGAGCGCGCGCTGCGCGCGAGCGAGGCGCGCTTCGCAGGCATCATCGCGATCGCGTCGGATGCCATCATCAGCGTGGACGAGAATTTCCAGATCACGCTGTTCAATCAGGGCGCGGAAGCGATCTTCGGCCACCGCCGTGAGGACGTGCTCGGCCAGTCGCTCGAGATGCTGCTGCCGGAACGCTTCCGTGGTATGCACGCGCATCACATGCGCAACTTCGCTGCAGCGCCCATTGCCTCGCGGCGGATGGGGGAGCGGCAGGAGATCATGGGGCTGAGGCAGGATGGCAGCGAGTTCCCTGCGGAAGCGTCGATATCGAAGCTGGACCTGTTCGGCTCCACCCTGTTCACGGTGGTGCTGCGCGACATCACGGAGCGCAAGCGCGTCGAGCGCGGACAGCGGTTCCTCGCCCAGGCGGGCGCCATCCTGGCATCATCACTCGACTACGAGACCACGCTCGCGAGTGTGGCCGCGCTCACCGTCCCCGAGCTGGCGGACTGGTGCGTGGTTTACATCCGGGAAGCGGACGGCACGGTGCGCCGCCTGGAGATCGCCCATGCGAATCCGGAGCTCCGCCCGGAGCTGGCGGAGCTGCTCACCTATCCGCTCAATCCCGCCGGGCCGCACCCCGTATTCACCGTGCTCGAGACGGCCGAGCCCGAGATCATGCGCGACGTGAGTGACGAGTTCATCGAGTCCCTGTCACAGGACGAGCGTCATCGCGAGATCTACCGGAAGCTGGGGCTGCGTTCGCTGATGATGGTTCCGCTCGTGGCCCGCGGCCAGACCCGCGGCGCCATGGGGTTCCTGTCGGCGACACGGCATCGGTATGGTGCCGACGAGCTGGCTGTCGCAAAGGACCTCGCCCTCCTCGCCGGGATGGCGGTCGACAACGCCCGACTGTACGGCGATGCGCAGGCGGCCGTGCGCGCCCGCGATGACCTGCTCGCGGTGGTATCCCACGACCTGGGCAACCCGCTGAGCGCCATCCGCATTGGAACATCGCTGCTGTTGCGCTCGCTGCCGGAATCCGAGCTCGGATCCGGCGGCTGGCAGCACCTCGAGTTCATACGCCAGTCCGTCCTGCAGATGGAGAATCTGATCAGCGACCTGCTCGACGTGAAGCGGCTGGAGGCCGGCCCGATCGCACTCGAGCTGCAGACCCTGCAGATCGCTCACGTGGTCAGGGACGTCATGGAGGTGTTCCGCCCGATCGCACAGGGCCGCTCCATCTCACTGACGATGGAGGTGTCCGCGAACCTGCCCTCCATCAGGGCGGACTACAAGCGCCTGGTGCAGGTGCTGTCCAATCTGGTCAGCAACGCCGTCAAGTTCACCGAGCCGGGCGGCAGTGTGACCGTGAGTGCGCAGCAGGCGCCGGGCGTGATGCTGCTGAGTGTGAGCGACACGGGGCCAGGCGTGCCCGAAGAGTCCCAGCCGCATGTGTTCGACCGCTTCTGGCAGGCGAAAAAAGGCGGGCGACAGGGACTGGGTCTCGGGCTGGCGATCGCGCGCGGCATCGTCGATGCCCACGGCGGCCGCATCTGGCTCGAGAGCACGCCCGGTCAGGGCAGCACGTTCCTGTTCGCGATTCCGAGGCGGGACTGACGCGCGTCAGGCCGCGGGTGCAGCGACGGCGCCGATCCGTATGAACCGTGCCCAGTCGCGTGCGACGGATACTGTGTGGCCGTCCTGTGTGTCGAGGATCAGTACGCCTGCCGTGCCCGCACGGCAGCTTACGGTCTCGCCCTGTCGTATGCCGAGATCGTCGCAGATGGCCTGCAGTGCACCGAACAGGAATGATTCGATCGTCCCCGAATCGCCCGGTGCGAACGATGCCAGCGTCCTGGCCGGCTCCATTGCTGCGGCGTGCATGCTGCCTCCAGTCCCTGATGCGGTAATGCCAATCACAGAGCCAATCTAGATCACTGGAGCGGGGCCGGTTGTCGGGCGAAGTCATGATTCTGCGTGGGGCGATTTCCGCCGGACGCGTGCAGAATTTACCGTTTTGGCGGTGGCGACCGTTGCATCTGGCGGCCGGGTTCGGCATTGTCTGCCATGCTGATCGACGGGGGCCGGGATCGGTAGTCGAGCATCAGGGCTGCATCCAGCGGAGGACGTCATGAGAAGAATGTGGCTGGCGACAGCCGTCCTTGCAGTCGCGTGCGCCGACGAGATCCCCGAGGATGTGTCGGCGCAGATGGAGGCCGCGCGCACGGCAAATCAAGCGTCGGCCGACACACTCACGGTGGAGACGCCGGAAGAGCTGCTCGTAACCGCTCCGCCCGGCGGCCACGCGGACTGGATCCGCGACATTCGCACGGGGCTCGACACCGTGCCGGCCGATGCCGATCTCGATCGGGGCGAGGCCCTGCACGCGGTACAGGAGCTCTATGCCCGACGGTTCGCGGCCCTGCGTCAGTTCTACGGCCCGGGCGGTGCGGCGGAGTCGGGGAGCCAGCTCTCCCAGGCGATCGAGAATGCGGGCGCCCGGCTGCAGGAGCTGATGCGCCACCTGGCGAGCGACGCTGCGGACGCCGCACTCATCGAGCAGACTGTACGCGCCGCACAGGAAGCGCTCGACCAGATCGAAGCGGCCGCCCGCGCCGCAGGACTCCCGCCTCACGCGCCGCGCGAGATCTCTACGACGGGCTCCTGAACGTCGGCAGCTTCCGCATCGCAACGTTCCTGAAGGTCAGGCGAAAACCAATTGCGCATATCCGAGCTGTGGGTCTATCCGCTGAAGGGTGCGGCGGGCATTCCGATCCGGGAGTGGCCGCTGGATTCGTTCGGACTCCGGCACGACCGGCGCTGGATGGTCGTGGACTCTGACGGAGTGTTCGTGTCGCAGCGGAGCGATGCCCGGCTCGGTCAGGTACAGCCGTCAGTCGACCAGGATGAGCTGGTGCTGCGGTCGGAGGCTGCGGGTGAATGCCGTCTGGCGCCCGCGAACGGTGCTGAGACCATACGCGTGCGCGTGTGGCATGACGAGGTGGACGCGGTCGACTGCGGGGAGGACGCGGCTGCGTTCATGAGTGCACACCTGAGCCGCCCGACACGCGTCGTGTACATGCCGGATTCCACATTGCGCCCGGTTGCCCCCGCGTACGCTCCCGCCGGGGGGCGCGTCAGCTTCGCGGATGCATTTCCCCTGCTCATCATCGGCAGCGGGTCGCTGGTCGAGCTGAACGCGCGGCTGGACGAACCGATCGAGATGGTGCGGTTCCGGCCGAACATCGTCGTGAGCGGCACCGAGCCGCACGAGGAAGACGTGTGGCGGAGGGTCAGGCTCGGCACCGTGGAGTGCGACATCGTGCGGCCATGTGCGCGCTGCGTCGTGCCGACGATCGATCCGGCCACGGGTGTCGGCGGACGCGAGCCGACACGGACGCTCGCGGGCTACAGGAAATGGGACGGACACGTGTGGTTCGGCCAGAACGCCATCCATCGCGCCCCCGGCACACTGCGCGTCGGTGCCGCGGTCGACGTGCTCGAGATCGGTCAGCCGGATCCGCCATTGATGCTCTGACGGCCAGTGCCGCTGCAGCCCATTACACGAGGAAAGATGACACGTTCATTGTCGTTTTATATCTACGCCGCACTACTCATGTCTGCTGCACCGCTGCCGGTACTCGCGCAGGCCGGCGATATCCGTGTCCTGGGTGAAGTGCGCGTCCGCGCCGAGGCAGAGGAGCCTGCCGCGATCGACACCGGCAACGTCTTCTCACTTCTGCGTGCGCGTCTCGGCATCGAGGCCGTGCTCGCGCCGCGCGCCCTCCTGTTCGTGCAGGTGCAGGATGCGCGTACCTGGGGTGAGGAGGCCACCACTACCGACGGCAGCGCGGACCAGCTCGATGTGCATCAGGCGTGGCTCCAGTACGGCTCCACTGTCGGCGACTGGGAGTGGGCCGTGCGCGCGGGCCGGCAGGAAATCAATCTCGGTAATGAACGCCTGGTCGGTGCGGTCGGCTGGTCCAACACAGGGCGCGCATTCGATGCGGCCCGCCTCACGCTCGGCCCGGAACGGGCCTCGTGGAACGTATCCGCGCTCGCCGCGATCGTGCAGGAACGCGGCCTGCGCCTCACCGGCACCGCCGGCGAGGACCACCTCCTGCTCGGCGCGTTCGTCGATGCTGCACCGGTAGAGCTGTTCGCGCTCCACGACAGCGACGCCGCGTTCCGGTTGTGGAGTGATGTGGACCGCACCACTGCCGGCGCACGCATCGTGTCGCCCGCCGCGGCGGCGCTCACTGCATCGATCGAAGGTGCGTACCAGTTCGGCAGTCAGACCGGCCTGTTCGACGACATCATCATGCCGCAGGACATCAGTGCGTGGCTGCTCGCCGGTCGCATCGGCTACGCTACTCCATTCAGCATTCTCCCCCGGCTCGGCGTCGGCATCGACGTGCTTTCCGGCGACGACAGCCCGACGGACAGCGAGTACGGCGCGTTTAACACACTGTACGCAACCAATCACAAATTTTACGGCTACATCGATTTCTTTCTCGATCCGGCCGCGCGCACGCTGGATCGTGGCCTGATCGATGGTATGGCATCTGCGAGTGTGGGACTGCCGGGCGGACTGAATCTCAATCTCGACGGTCACGCATTCTGGCTGCACGAAGAACTGCCGGTGGAAATCGATCGCTTGATCGGGTGGGAGCTGGACGTTACTGTGCCCGTTCAGCTCGGTGCCGGACAGCAGCTGCAGCTCGGCTACAGTGCGTTCCGCAACGGGCCGGGCGGGGAGTTCATCGGGCTGGGAAGGGAGCGGGAGTGGTCACACTGGGGGTACGTGCAGGCGACGTTCTCATTTGGCGGAGGTGCTGCGCCACTGCGCTGACCCGCGCCGCTCTGTCGGCCTGCAGCCCTGCGGCTGATCGGTGACGCCGTTCCGTCTGGCACTGGCGGCTAGTCTGGCGATCGGCATTGCGATCGGCATTGGTGCATACACGTTCGTCTATGCGAAGGGCGCATCCTACCTGACGAACGATCCCGCCGCGTGCGCGAACTGCCACATCATGGAGGAGCACTATTCGGCGTGGATCAAGTCGAGTCACGGCAAGGTAGCCGTGTGCAACGACTGTCACACGCCGAAGGGTCTCATCCCGAAGTACGCGACGAAGGCCTCGAACGGATTCTGGCACTCGTTCGCATTCACGACGGGCGACTTTCCGGATCCGCTCCGCATCAAGCCGCACAATCACGAGATCACCGAGAACGCCTGCCGCAAGTGTCATCAGCAGATCACGGAGCAGATCGACATTGCTGCGTCCGGGGAGCCGCTGGAGACCGATCCGCATTACGAGATCGGCGGCGATCTGATAATGTGCACGCGCTGTCACAGGTACGTCGGCCACTGGGTTCGCTGAACCCGGCCGGAAAGAGGGAAGGGAAGGGACATGGAGAGCAGCACAGGACCACGGGAGCCGCGACGCGGCCAGGTGAAATGGATCGTACTCGCGGCGGTCGGCGGGGCGCTGCTCGCCGTCGCCGGCGCGCTCCTGCTGACGAACATCATGGAGCGGCAGACGGAGGCGCGTGAGCCGTTCTACCGTGTCGTCGCTCTGAACGACACAATTACGGACCCGGCGGTCTGGGGTCGCAACTTCCCGCAGCAGTATGACGACTACCTGCGTACCGTGGACCAGACGCGCACGAAGTATGGCGGGAGCGAGGCGCTGCCGGTCGCGCCGAACCCCGACGACCCGCGCTCGTGGGTGGCGCAGTCACGGATCGAGGAGGACCCGCGGCTGATTACGATGTGGTCGGGGTATGCGTTCGCCACTGACTTCCGCGAGGAGCGCGGCCATGCGTACATGCTCGACGACCAGGTGTACACGGAGCGGCAGCAGGTCGCGCAGCAGCCGGGGACGTGTCTGCACTGCCATGCATCCGTGTACGTGCCGTACAAGCGGCTGGGCGATGGCGACCTGATCGCGGGCTTCGAGCGCGCGAACCAGATGACGTATCAGGAGGCATATACGCACGTCGAGCATCCGGTCGCGTGCATCGACTGCCACAGCCCGGACGACATGGAGCTGCGTGTGACGCGGCCCGGGTTCATGGAAGGGATCCAGCTGCTGAAACGGTTCCAGGGGGATGATGACTACGACGTGAACCGTGACGCATCGCGGCAGGAGATGCGCACGTACGTGTGCGCGCAGTGTCACGTGGAGTACTATTTCCGCGGGCCGGAGAAACGGCTGACGTACCCGTGGGCGAGGAGCCTGCACGCCGACAGTATTCTGGCGTACTACGACTCGACCGGCTTCCGCGACTGGACGCATGCCGTCACGGGTGCGCCCGCACTGAAGGCGCAGCATCCGGAGTTCGAGTTGTACAGCCAGGGCACGCACGCACGGGCCGGCGTGGCGTGTGCGGACTGCCACATGCCGTACAAGCGTACGGGCGCGATGAAGATCAGCGATCATCACGTGCGCAGCCCGCTCCTGAACATTGCCGCGGCATGTCAGACCTGTCATCGCGTGGATCAGCAGGAGCTGTGGGAACGGGCGACGACGATTCAGGACCGCACGTTCGCGATGCGCAACATGGCCATGGACGCGCTCATGGAGCTGATCCGTGATCTCGGCGCGCGCGTCGAGACGGACAGCACGAGCCAGGATGTTCAGCTGGCGCGGGACTACCAGCGGAAGGCGCAGTTCCTGCTGGATTTCATCGAGGCGGAGAACTCGATGGGCTTTCATGCGCCGCAGGAGGCTGCCCGTGTCCTGCACAAGTCGGTGAACTACGCGCGCATGGGTCAGATCGCGCTGTATGGCGGTCGGCCCGCGGAGCTGGACGCGGGCCTGGCCGCGCGCGTGACGGCGGATATGCCGCCGCAGGGCGAGGCGGCGTACCGCGAGTCGGAGCAGGTGAACCGGGAGCGACTCGAAGAGATGCGGCGGCAGCGAGGGGACACGACGGGCCGCTCGCCCTGACGCGGGCAGCGACGCTGACAACACGGTCCCGCAGAGTCAGTGCGACGCTGCGGGACCGTTTGTCATCGTTCGACTGCGCGTCTCGCCTACCGCCCGGCCAGAAGCGCTTCGATGAGAGGCACGATGCTCAACTGGGTCGCGGATCCCCCGATCGCGCCGTCCACCAGCGCGCGTATGTCGCTGCCGGCCATTCCCTCGCGCGCGACGATGATGGGAATACGACTGTCCTGCGGGTCCGGGCTGCCATGCCAGGAGCGGTATCGGCCGGAGAAATAGAATCGATCTTCGATCGGCCGCGAGGACCCCGACCGTGCCAGCAGCAGGATGTCGCCGGCACGATGGCCGAACGGACCGGCGCCGAGGCCTCGGAGACGTTCGGGTAGTTCCAGCAGGTCGGGGCGCGGGTGAGCGGCGAGATACTCCTCCACCGGTACCAGTGCATTGCCATCCCACACCGAGAACGGCAGTGCCTCTTCACTGGGGGGCCGCGGCTCGCGGGCGAAGATGAGATCGAGCGTTCCCTGCATGGCGGGCACGCGCGCGCCGGTTCGGTTGGCCTCATCGAACGCCCGGACGGCGGGCAGCACATCCTCCTCCAGGCGTGGCGGTCGCGACCAGTCGCACGGCGTGTCGGCCTGCGGGCAGATCGAGCGGTCGGCGAGGTAGATGTAGGCAAAGGCGCCCTGGTATGCGAGGGCGGCCTGGAAATCGTCATCGGCGGGCACGTCGATCGAGAGCGGCCGCATCCGGAAGCCGGCGCTCTCGAGCACCGCGGGCGGCTCGTCATCGCCTTCGGCTTCGAGCGCGTGGCGGTCGTCCTCGATGACGGGCGTGTGACCATGGTCGGATACGAACACGATATAGGTACTGTCCAGAATACCCGCATCGCGATACGCGCCGATGACGGCGCCGACGGCCGGGTCGAGCACGGTGGACACGTAGTCGCGCTGGTCCTCGATCGGGTGCGGCGCCATGTGCGTGTAGAGGTCGACGCCGGGGAAGTAGATGACCTGGAGGTCCGCGGGACCGTGCTCCCGCATCGCCTCGAGCATCGTCTCGACGGATGTCGCGTCCAGCTCGCTGTACTTGTCGCTGCCGGGCTCGTCATCGTCCTCGACGATACCCGCGACCAGGCCGAGCGCGATCTCACTGATCGCCGCTGCGTCGGGAACGACAAGCAGGTCCGCACCACGGTGGATGTGCGACAGCGCGACGTATGCGCGCACGTCCGCTCGCTCGTAGAGAGTGGGAACGGCCAGCACACCGCCGATCAGATCGTCGGCGTAGGTCGCAAGCACGTGCGTCGCCTCGGGCACGGTGACGGGAGCCGGCGCGTAGAAACGGCGCTGTTCACGGACGAAGAACTCGTTGCCGGGCACGCCGGTGTACGCGGGAGGCTCGCCTGTGAACACGGAGGCCCACGCGGCGAGCGTCGTGGACGGCAGCACGGTGAGCACCCCGGGCACGGAGTATCCCGTCGCATAGAGGCCGTCACCCTCCTCCCGGCCGAGCGCGGCAGCCAGGTGCGGGGCGCGACCGCTGCGCGCTGCGGAGTGCAGCTCGTCGACACCCACACCGTCCAGTGCGAACACGAGGACGCGTGTCGTTCCGCGTGCGACGCGCATGGGATCGCGCAGCGGCTTCGTGCCGCCGGCCGCGAGCAGCTCCGCGGCGTCGCCGGGCCGGATTCCCTTGATGAGAGCGAACACCACCACTCCCGCCACCACCACCAGGATGACCGCGCCGATCCAGACGAGCTTCTTCATCAATGTTCCACCTCAAAGGGTCCGAGCCCGCCAGTGCACGAGCGGTGCCGCAGCTATTGACGCTGTGCGGCCGGGCGACCTATCCTGCCGCACAACCTGCGGAGGTTACATGCGTTGCAGACATTTCACACCGGTCGTCCTGCTGCCGTTCCTTGCTGCGGCGTGCGTGTCGACCAGCACTTTCACGCCGAATCCAGCCAATCTGCGCATGGCCCAGGATGCCCCCGCCCAGTTCGTCACGGAAGACGGCGGGCCGCCACCGGAGGACAGCTGCACCAGCCCACTTATCGATCCGCGCGACCAGACGCGTCTGCGCCTCGTGCGGTCGGGCGCGGTCGGCGCCACGCAGCAGGGCGACTACGAGGTGACCGGGGGCAGATATGGTGTGCGCCCGGGCGAGCTGCTGAGGATCGACTGCTCGACCGGGCAGGCACTCGGGATCGTACCCGGTTGATGCAGCCTGCCGAGCTCGCGGGCTTTCCGGTCGTCATTACAATACCGGTCGCCTGGGGCGAGATGGACGCGTTCGGCCACGTGAACAACATCGTGTATTTCCGCTGGTTCGAGAGCGCGCGCATTGCCTACCTGGACGCGATCGCGTTCCGCGGCGGCGACGCCGGCGTCGGTCCGATTCTCGCCTCCACACAATGCCGGTTCCGGCGTCCGCTCGAGTATCCCGACGTCGTGCACGTCGGCGCGCGCACAACGGATGTAGCGGAGGACCGGTTCACGATGGAGTACCGCATCGTGAGCGACGCCGCTGGCGGCGTGGCGGCGGAGGGCAGTGGCGTCATTGTCGCGTACGACTACGCGAGCGCGGGCAAGGCGGCCCTGCCGGCGGCAGTGCGTGCACGGATCGGCGAATTGGAACAGGTGGGCAGCGACCGGGAGGCAGAATGACGAGACGCGACAAACTGGATGACACGGATGTGCGCAGCCGGCTCGAGCGGCTGCCCGGCTGGACGCTGGATGACGGGCGGCTGCACCGCCAGTTGGAGTTCACTGACTTCGTGGGTGCGTTCGGCTTCATGGCGTCCGTCGCACTCGTTGCGGAGCGCATGAACCATCATCCGGACTGGAGTAACACCTACCGTACCGTGGACATTTATCTGTCCAGCCACGACGTGGGCGGCCTCTCCGAACGCGATTTCGAGCTGGCCGGGCGGATCGACGCGCTCTACTCACACGGCAGCTGATCGGAACACGGTGGCGATCGAGCCCGCGGACCAGCCGAAGCAGGGCCCTGTCGTGGCCGATGTCGGGCCTGGCCGTGCGTTCCGGCGGCTCGGCGCACAGCTGCGCAAGACGCTGCTCCGGTTGCGCATCGGCCGGCAGTGGGAGCAGACCGAGGATGGCTTCTCGCGCAGGGTCTATCCTGACTACGACACTTACCTGGCGCATCAGCGGACGAAGTTCGATGCGGCGCGCGGCAAGTTCGTGCGCCGTCACGATGAGCGGTTCTACGACGCGCTGTCGGCGCGGCTGGGCGAGTTGCCGTTCGACCTGGCAGGCCGGTCGGTGCTGTGCATCGCGGCGCGCCAGGGCACGGAAGTGCGAGCATTCATCGATCGTGGCGCGTTTGCCGTCGGGATCGACCTGAACCCCGGCCGTGACAATCGCTATGTGATGGTCGGCGACTTCCACGCGCTGCAGTTCCGGGACGGCACCGTGCAGGTCGCATATACGAACTCGCTCGACCACGCGTTCGACCTCGATCGCGTGCTGGCCGAGATCCATCGCGTGCTCACGCCGGATGGACTTCTGATCGCGGAGCTCAACGGGGGCGAGGACCAGGCCAGTGATGCCGGCTTCTACGAGAGCTCGTCATGGTCGAGCGTCGAGGACATCCGGCGCCGCATCGAAGGTCACGGTTTCACGCTCGAACACCGCCGGCCGTTCGACGTGCCGTGGACGGGCGAACAGCTCGTACTGCGACGGTCGGCGGCCGCGCGGACGTAGCGGATTCGCGACCGGGCGTCCCAATCCCGAACGCACCGCTCCGGCCGCGCAGGTTCGCGCCTCAATCATGACAAGGACTTACAGCGACGCCGGTTGCGGCACCGTTGTTCCCTGAAACACTCCAGATCCAGCCGCAATCAGCGGCCGTCCGACACTATCCCATGGAACCGACATGGAAGACCTGCTGAATGATCTGAAGATCGCCGCACGTCGGCTGGTGCGCGATCCGCTTTTTTCCGTCGTAGCCCTGCTGACGCTTGCCATCGGTATCGGTGCGAACAGTGCCATCTTCACGCTGGTCAACGGCGTTCTGCTCCAGCCGCTGCCGTACAGCGATGCCGATGAGCTGGTGATGCCGCACGCCGTGATGCGTGGCGAGCCCCTCCCGATCTTCTCGGCTCCCGTGTTCCTGCTCCTGCGCGATCAGGGCCGGTCCTTCGAGGGCGTTGCCATGTTCACCGACGCGAGCGCAACGATCTCGGGCACCGGTGAGCCGGAGCAGATCTCCGGCGCGCGGATCAGCGCGAACTACTTCGATGTCGTCGGTGTCGCGCCCTTGCGCGGCCGGCTGTTCCGGGCGGAGGAGAACCAGCCCGGCAGTGACGGCGTGGTGCTGCTGAGCGAGGGTGTATGGCGCGAGCGGTACGGCGCCGCGGATGACATTGTCGGCCGGACCGTCGAGGTGGACGGTCGTCCGCACGAGGTGGTCGGTGTGATGCCTGCCCATGCGAGCTTCCCGGAGGAATGGCGGTTCTGGTTGCCCCAGGTGTTCACGGAGGGCTTCATCGCTCCACGCAATGCGCTGGCGCTTGGATTGAGTGTAGTTGCACGCCTGAAGGACGGCGTGACGACTGCACAGGCCTCAGAGGATGTGGCGCGCATCGTGGAGCTCGCGAAGGCGGCTGCGGACATGAACCACCCGAACTATACGGGTGCGGTCATGCCGTTGCAGGAATATCATGTCGGCGACGCACGTACGCCGCTGCTGATCCTGCTGGGAGCCGTCGGGCTCATGCTGCTGATCGTGTGCGCAAACCTCGCGAACCTGCTGCTGGCGCAGGCGGCGTCGCGCTCGTCGGATTTCGCTGTGCGAATGTCTCTGGGTGCGAGTGCCGGCCGGCTCGTGCGCCAGCTCATGACGGAGAGCCTCGTGCTGGGCATGGCCGGGGGCGCGGCCGGTCTGCTGCTCGGCCTGTGGGCCGCCGATGCCATGATCGCGCTGCTGCCGCCCGAGCTCCCGCGCATGCCGGGCATGCACCTCGACTTCACCGTCGTGCTCTTCACGCTGGCCATCTCGATGATCGCCGCGGTCGCGTTCGGCCTCGCGCCGGCGCTCCAGGTGCGGCGCTCCGCGCTCGCGGCGTCGCTGCGCGAGGGCGGACGCGGCCTGGCCGGTCGCGCAGGCGGCCGCACCAGGGCCGGGCTCGTCATCGCCGAGACCGGTCTCGCGTTCGCGCTCGTCATTGGCGCCGGTCTCCTCATCCGCAGCTTTGGCGAGCTCCGCAGCGTGAACCCCGGGTTCAACGCGGAGAACGCACTGACGTTCCGCGTCGGTCTGCCACCCGTGCGCTATGACAGCGACGAGCGGCGCGTTGCGTTCTGGGACGATGCCATGGAACGGCTCGCCGCAGTGCCCGGTGTGACGGAGGTCGGCGCGATTCAGCACTTGCCGCTCGGCGGCGCGGCCATGCGAATCGCCTTCGAGGTCGAGGGACGGGAGCCGCCGGCGCCAGGGGAGGAGTCGGTGCTGGATGTGCGCGTTACGACGCCTGGCTACTTCCGGGCGATGGATGTGCCGCTCATCCGCGGTCGCTCGTTCACTGACACCGACCGTGCCGGCGGCATGCCGGTCGCCATCCTGAGCGAGTCTGCAGTGGCGCGTCACTTCCCGGGCGAGGACCCGATCGGCCGGCGCATCATCATGGGCTGGACGCGCAATGATGCTCGCGTGGAGGCGACAGTCGTGGGTGTTGCCGGTGACGTGAGGCACGGTCAGCTCCGGGCCCAGGCCGACCCGGAGATCTATTTCCCGCTCGCACAGATTCCGATGGCGGGCATGGCCGTGACCGTGCGCACGGCCGTGAATCCGCTGTCCGTGTCGAGCGGCGTGCGCGACGCGATCCACGACATTGATCCCGGCCTCGCCATATCGGAGCTGCGGCCGATGACCGACGTGGTCGCCGCGTCCGTGGCGACCGATCGCTTCATGACGCGGCTGCTCACCGCGTTCAGCGCGATCGCGCTGCTCCTCGCGGCGATCGGCATCTTCGGCGTCATCTCCTACGGCGTCGCCCAGCGACGTCGAGAGATCGGCGTGCGCATGGCCGTCGGCGCGAGCCGCGGCGATGTCCTGCAGCTCATTGTCGGTGGTGCGCTCCAGCTCGCGGGCGGCGGCATCGTCATCGGGATGGTCGCAGCGCTCCTGCTCGGGCGTCTCATGCAGTCCCTGCTGTTCGGCGTGGAGCCGTTCGACCCCGCCACGTTCGCCTCAGGCAGCCTGGTACTGCTGGCCGTGTCACTGGTGGCGAGCATGCTGCCCGCCTGGCGCGCAGCACGGACTCCACCGGCCAGTGTGCTGAATACCGAATGAACCTGTCCGATGTCGTCCGCGCATCCCGCGACACGGGTGCCGTGTCGGCGCGTAACGGCAAGATCGCGCGCCTGGCGGACCTGGTCCGCGGCGCGGACCCCGACGAGGGCGCGGTCGCCGTCAGCTGGCTCATCGGCGACCTGCCCCAGGGGCGCATCGGACTGGGTCCCGCCGCAGTGCGTGCGGCGCTCGACGCGGAGCCCGCGGCTGCACCGCAGCTCAGCGTACACGATGTGAATGCCGTATTCGACCACATCGCCCGTATCACCGGCGCAGGCTCTACCGCCGCGCGCGTGGCGGCCCTGCGCGACATGTTCGCGCGCGCGACGGAGGAGGAGCGGGATTTCCTGGCGCGACTCATCTACGGAGAGCTGCGGCAGGGTGCCCTGGAGGGAGTGATGGCGGACGCGGTCGCGCGCGCGGCGGACCTGCCCGCCACGGCCGTGCGGCGTGCGGCGCAGATAGCCGGCAGCCTTCCCGAGGTCACGCGTGCAGCGCTGCGCGGCGGTGCGCCCGAGCTGGCCGCGTTCGCCATCCAGCTGTTCCGGCCCATGCAGCCGATGCTGGCGAAGCCGGCGGACGACGTGGCCGACGCCATGTCGCGGCTGGAGAGTGCGGCACTCGATTACAAGCTTGATGGAGCCCGCGTGCAGGTGCACCGCCGCGGCGACGAGGTCCGCGTGTACACTCGCCGCCTGAACGACATCACGCCGGCCGTGCCGGAGCTGGTCGAGTCAGTGCGGTCGCTGCCCGTCTCCGACATCGTGCTCGATGGTGAGGCCATCGCCCTGCGTGATGACGGCTCGCCCGCGCCGTTCCAGGTCACAATGTCGCGCTTCGGCAGTCGCGTCGATGTGGACCGCCTCCGCGCCGATACGCCGCTCTCCACGTTCTTCTTCGATGTCCTCCAGATCGATGGCCAGCCGCTCCTCGACGCGGCGGCTGCCGCGCGCTTCGACGCGATGCAGGATGTGATTCCGCCGTCACTGATCATTCCCCGCATCTTCACCAGCGACATCGCGGAGGCGGAAGCGTTCATGCGGCGCGCGAAGGCCGCCGGCCACGAGGGCGTCGTCGCCAAGTCGCTCGAGGCGGTATACGACGCCGGCCGGCGCGGCGGTGCGTGGCTGAAGGTGAAGGAGGCCGACACTCTGGATCTGGTCGTGCTGGCCGCGGAGTGGGGCAGTGGCCGGCGCCAGGGGTGGCTCAGCAATCTGCACCTGGGCGCGCGCGACCCCGCGAATGGCGGCTTCGTCATGCTCGGCAAGACGTTCAAGGGGCTCACCGATGCGCTGCTCGAGTGGCAGACCCGGGAACTGCTCGCGCGCGAGCTCGGACGTGAAGGACACGTCGTGCACGTGCGGCCGGAGCTGGTGGTGGAGATCGCGTTCGAGGGGGTGCAGGCGAGTCCGCGCTATCCGGGCGGCGTCGCTCTGCGGTTCGCGCGGGTGAAGCGCTACCGCGATGACAAGACGGCCGCGCACGCGGACACGATCGACCGCGTGCGCGCCGTCCACATGTCGACTACCTGATGCCGTAGCGGATGCCCGCCGACAGGATCGGATAGACCTTCACATACTTGTTGACGTTGTCCTCGACCTCGCGTGCCTCGGCCTCCAGGTTGGCATTGAAGGTCGGATCACTGGCTGCGGCACCCGTCGCCGTGTATGTGAAGCGCTGCTCCTCCAGGAACCCGGCGCCGAGGTCGAGGAAGATGCCGATACCCCTGTTCGTCTGGCGCCCCAGTCCGAGCACCACATACGGCGCGGAGTCGCCATGGTCCAGGTCGCCTGTCAGCTCGCCGACCTCGGCATCCGTGTACGCCTGACCATTGATGTTGATTGTACCCGAGTATCGCGCATCGAACGTCGTCGGGTTCCGGATGAACATCATGCCGCCGCCCAGGCGGAGGTCGAAGAAGCCGGGGTAGAAGTCGATCCCGATGTTCGAGATGGGCGACGTCGAGTCGATGTGGTAGTTGATGTCCTCAACGTCGCCCGTGTAGCTGAGCGGCAGGACGCCGATACCCGCGCGCACGCCCACGTAACGGGTGACGTTCACGGCGAGCTCGCCGCCGAAGCCGAGCGACCCTGCACGCGCGGCCACACCGACACCGATCGACTGGGCCGACACGGCGGTCGGCAGCAGGACTGCCACGCACGCGGCAATCAGAACCTTACGCAACATTGCGATCCTCTCCGTATCCTGGAAGTGTGACGGCGCCAGCTGCCTGACGGACGTCGACGGTGTACCAGCGCGACCGCGCAGTACTCTCTGCGCCCGCTGGGGCAAGTCGCGCGCCCGGCGTGCGCACCGCGGAATTGCGCGGCGCCGCACGGCATACGTTCATCACCTGATTCCCCGCGGCAGCTCGCAATTTGAACGCCCGCTCCCGAAATGCCATGCGGCGCGTGACCGCGCGCGGAGTGCCCGCAGCGGGTGCGTCGCGCAGGCAGCGTGCATGAACAAAATACTCGGGTGTCTGCAGTTTGTGTCGAGCGCCGGCCGGCGCGCTGCGGCTGCGGCGCGCGTTGACGTCCAGCGGTGGCGCGGAAAAATCCGGACCCGGTGCGCTGGCGCCAGGCGCGGCACCGACCATGCCGGAGGGAGCTGCATGCGCAGGATACGTGGATCGTTCCATCTCGCCCTCACCATCGGTGGTACACTGCTCATCGCGTACGCGGTGATGAGCATCGAGGGCATGTACGACCGGATGCTCGTGGTCGCACTCGGACTCGTCCTCATCGAGGCCGGAATCTGGCGCGTCACGCAGTCGCTGTTTCCCAACGACCGCAACTACCGGCCGCTGCGCAAGGAGACGGACTTCTTCATCACGCTCGTGCGCCGGCTCAATCGCGCTGCCGTGAACGCGCAGCGCGGGTCGGGCTCGGCCATGGACGACATCGCTCAGGTCCACGAGGAGATGCACCACTCGGTCGACCGGATGCTGCGTCTGGCTGGACTCACGGACGAGGACCTGGGGTTCCGCTACTCGCCCAAGAAGAAGCTGCCCGAGGAAGAGCAGCTGGCAGCCGGTAACGCACACCAGGCCTGACAGGCCGCACTCCCGGACAAGGCCGCGCGCGATGCGTCCGGCCTTTTCTGTTGCCTTCCCCGCCGTGCCGCGCGATCTTCCTCGCGGCAGTTTTCCTCGACAGCACACGCGACATGCGCAATAACGCAATGGGGCTGATCGGCGTCGCTCTCCTGGGTGCGACGATCGGCTGGACGGCCATCGAACCATCCAATGCGCGCGAATGGCTCGCCGAACAGCGGCTCATACCACGCGCGGCGTTCGGCGCGAGCACCGTTACGATCGAGAACGTCCGCGCGTTCCGATGGGGCCCCGGCACTCACGTGCGACCGCGGTGGGAGACGCGATCGTACGACCTGGATGGCGTCGCGAGCGTCTGGTACGTGCTCACACCGTTCTCGCGCGACCGGCGCGGCCCGGCCCACGCATTCGTGTCGTTCGGCTTCGACGACGGCCGGCATGTGGCAATATCGATAGAAGCGCGCCGCGAGCAGACGGAGCAGTACTCGATCGTGCGCGGCATGATGAAGCGGTACGAGATCATGTACGCCATCGGGGACGAGTCCGATCTCATCCACCAGCGCGTCCTGCGCGGCGATGACGTGTATGTTTATCCAATGCGCGCTACGCGCAGCCAGGCCCGCGCGCTGTTCACAGACATGCTGATGCGCGCAAATGAGCTTTATGCGCGACCGGAGTTCTACGGGACGCTGCGCAACAACTGCACGACCAACCTGCTCGATCACGTGAACCGCATCGCCCACGAACCGATTCCGTACGGCCGCCGCATACTGCTGCCGGGCTACTCGGATGAGATCGCACACGAACGCGGCCTCATTGACACGGACCTGCCGCTTGCTGCCGCACGTGAGCGGTTCCTCGTCAACGAGCGGGCACTGATCGCACCACATGGTAACGAGTACTCACACCTGATCCGCTCACAGTGAGAGCAATCCGGGATGCATGAACGCGTGACACAACTGTGCTTGATCGCCGCAGGGGTCGCAGTGCTGGCCGGCTGCGCGGGCGATGCCGGCGGCGCCGCGGATGACACGGTCGTCCGCGACAGCGCCGGCATCCGCATCGTGGAGAACGGTGCGACCGATCCTCAGCTGCTGACCCTGAATTCCGAGCCGGTGATCGAGATCGGTGAGATGGAAGGTGCACCGGAGTACATGTTGCACGACGTGCAGCACGTGACGCGGCTTTCCGACGGCACGATCGTCATCGCAAACAACGGCAGCAGCGAGGTCCGTTATTATGACGAGGCCGGTCGTCACCTGCGCAGCAGCGGCCGGCGCGGCGGGGGACCCGGTGAATTCGAGTATATCGGCTACATGCGTCGCCTGGCTGGCGACACGATCATGATCTGGGATCTGCGAAACCGTCGGGTGACCCTGCTCGGACCCGACGGCGCCCACGTCCGGGACTTCACGCCCGAAAGCGCGACCGGCCAGGTGATGACGGGTGTAGAGGCCGCGACGGAGGAAGGCACCCTGCTTGCCCGTAGCAGTCGCAGCTTCCCGGCCGGCTCCGCTACGTTCCATCGCGATACGGTCGGGTACAGCGTCATGAGCGCGGACAGTGTGCGGGAACTGCCGCGTTACCTCGGCATGGAAGGAAGCATCCGGGTCCAGGAGAGTGCCGGGAACATCATGTCGGTGATGATCTCGCAGGTCGCGTTCGGCCGGACGGCGCACGCTGCTGCGGGGCGTGATGGTTTCTATATCGGCTCGAGCGACACCTACGAAGTTCACCAGTATGATGCCGCTGGCGCTCTGCGCGGAATCATCCGCAGCGCACACGTGCCGGAGCAGCCGGTAACCGGTGAGCTGTTCCGGGCATGGGGTGATGCGGCGCTGGAGCGACGCGCGCAGTTTGCGGCGGAGCGCGGCGAGGAATTCGATGAGGCTTCGGCGAGAAAGAGCATCGAGGAGTCGGAGCGCGCGCCATCGGTACCGCTGTATGCGGATCTGATCGCCGACCAGGCCGGCGGCGTGTGGGTGAAGGACTACGTCATGCCCGGCCCCGACGGGCGGCCGGAGCGCTGGACGATCTTCGCAGAGGATGGTACGCGGCGCGGCGCCGTCGATCTGCCACCGCGCTTCCGCCCGATGTACGTCGATGGCGATACGGTGGCGGGCGTCATCACGGACGAATACGACGTGCAGTACGTGCGGGTGTATACGCTCAGCGGCTGAGCATGCGCTGAATGATGGATGCCCCCGCGTCCATGCCCTGCGCTCCCAGCAGCAGAACCAGGTCGTCCTCGCCCGCGCCCTCCGCCATGGCCGCAACGGCGTCGTCCAGACGCGCATGATGCGTGTGCGGTACTGACGCGCCTTTCAGGACGTCCAGAAATGCGCGCCGCTCCTCCGCCGAGACGTCGTTCCGTTCGTCCGCCGTGTCCGCTGCCGATGTGATGACGAAAAGGTCGATCGGGACGCGACGTGCCCAGATGGCGAGCGCTTCGGCATCGCGCCTGTTGATTTCCGGGCCACGCCGGCCGCGAATGCAGAACACGACCCGCAGCTGACGGTGCGGGATCCGCTCCGCCATCTCGAAAACGCCAGTGATGCTGTCGGGATGACCCACGGTATCATCGATCACGATCGGGCCGTGGCGGCGTATCACCTCCAGTCTGCGCCTGGGTGGCGGAATGCGCGACAGCGCGCGCTGCACGACCTCGGGAGGTGCGCCGGCGATCAGACCCGCGGTCGCGGCCAGTGTGGCATTCATGGTGTTCGGACGGCCGAGCGTCTGGAGGCTGAGCGGCACGGTGCATGACGGCAGCGTCGAGCCATCGAGGCGCGGCAGCGGCCGTCGCACATTCAGTGTGATGCGCGTCCCCTCGAGGCCCAGCGAGTCGCGCCGGACGCCCACCCACGCGCCGCCGCCCCCGCACGAGACCCGCGGCCCGCTGTGACGGCGCGCGGCCTGGCGCACGGCGCGGTCACCGGCCGCGTAGCACAGCGGCGCCTGCGGCTTCAGCAGCTCCAGGAAGCGAAGCTTGGCGGCAGCGTATTCACGGAACGAGCCGTGGTACTCCAGGTGCTCGAGCATTGTCAGGTTCGTGAAGATGCCCAGGTCGCACGACACGCCGGCGACGCGCTCCTGCACTAGCGCGTGACTCGTTACCTCCATCGCCGCGATGCGGACACCGGCGTCCGCCATCCCGCGCAGCGCCGCCTGCACCTCGAGCGCGCCCGGGGTCGTGTTGCGCGTCGCAGCCGACGCGCCGTCATATACGATTCCGAGTGAGCCGATCGATCCCGCACTGATCCCCGCCTCCGAGAGGATGCGCGACAGCATCGCGAGCACGGATGTCTTGCCCACGGTACCGGTGATGCCGACGACCTGGAGTCGCCGGGCAGGGAAGCCGAACGATGCGGCCGCGAGCGCCGCCAGCGCGATACGCGCGTCCGGCACGCGTACGACCGGGACTGCGCCGGCAGCCTCACGCGGCCCCGCGGCATTGGCGGCACCCTCCTCGAGAACGACCGCCGCCGCGCCGCGCGCCACGGCCTCGGTGATGTGCCCTGTTCCATCCGCCGCCGCGCCACGCACCGCCACGAACAGATCACCACGCTCCACCAGGCGGGAGTCGTCCCGGACGTGGCCGATCGGGGTTTCGGCCGCCGCGGCCGGCAGGACGGCCTCCGGCAGGCCGCGGCACAGTTGCGCGAGCGTGAGTCCCTTCATTAACTCTCGTTTCGGCTGAGTTCTCCACCAGGGTTCGCCCCCGGGCGACGGAAGATGCGTTCCGCCGCTCCTCCACGACGCGGTTGTCGCCGATGCATACGGATCCCGGGCGGCGGCCACGCTCGACATCTGGCGCTCACCACCTCAGGCTACGATCTTCGGGTTACGCCTGAACCCCCGAACCAGGTCGCCCATGCCCACACTCCTGTTCCCGACCGGACCGGCCCCGAGACGGACAGCGCGCGGTACGTTCCGGTGCCCGTCCTGCCGGGGGCAGCATCCCTACACCCGCGTGGTCGTGGGACGCGTCGTGCGCCTGTTTGCCATTCAGCTGCCGGCCGGCTCGTACGGGGAGTACATCGAATGCGGCTCCTGCCTGTCGACCTTCCGCCCCTCCGCTCTCGCGTTCGAGCACGGTGACGAAGACCACCGCATCCACGCGGAATACGAGCGCGCGTTGCTCAGGGTCCTCGCTCTCCTCGTCGTGAGTGACGGCCATATCCACGATGCCGAGATCTCGGTCGTGCAGCGCGTGTACGCCGCGGTCACCGGCTCCCACCTGTCCTGGGACGCGGTTACCGCCGAGGCCGCCGATGTCGCGCAGCACCCGACGAGTGCCGCGCGCTACCTGGCCGAGGTGGTTGGATATCTGAACGACCGCGGCAAGGAGCAGGTGCTGCGCGGCGCGGCACTCGTCAGTGGCGCGGATGGTCGCGTACACGAAGCCGAGTCGGACATGGTGCGGCGCCTGGGTGCCGTCATGCAGCTGGACGAGGATCGAATCGACTACGTACTGCGCTCGTTCACCTGACGTCGCAGCGGCTTGACTGACGCACCCCTTCCTGACGACATTCCGACGGGTACCCACTCCAGCCGCCGCCGCCGTGCGGCATCCGTGCCTTGAACCGCAATACCGCCGTCGAGATTCCCCCCCTGCGCGTGCTGCGTGACCGCAGCCCGGCTCTGCCGGCGCCGCTGACGACATTCATCGGTCGTGAGCGGGCGTTGGGCGAGGTCGGCACGGCGATACGCTCGCACCGTCTCATCACGCTGACGGGGCCGGGTGGGAGCGGCAAGACCCGTCTGTCGATCGAAGTGGCGCGCAGTGTAGCGGATGCGTACGACGACGGCGTCACGTGGATCGAGCTGGCGCCCGTAACGGATCCTGCTCTCGTGCCGCAGACGGTGGCCGCGGCGTTCGGTCTCAGGCAGCAGCAGGGCCGCAGCGCCGGGGAGGCGGTGACGGAGTATCTGTCGACGCGGCGAGTGCTCCTCGTGCTGGACAACTGCGAGCATGTCATTGCCGCGACTGCGGAGTTCGTGACGGAGCTGCTGCGCCATGCCCCGCACGTCCATATCCTCGCCACATCGCGCGAGCGTATCGCCGTGGCGGGGGAGCGGGTGTGGCCGGTGCCGCCGCTCGGCCTGCCGCCGCGCCGTACGCGCGAGCTGGATGTGCTGCTCGGTTCGGAATCAGTCCGGTTGTTCCTGGAGCGAGCGGCTGCCGTGATGCCGGCGTTCACGATCGATGCCGCGACTGCTGCAGCGATTGCCGACATCTGTGTGCGCGTGGATGGCATTCCGCTCGCCATCGAGTTGGCGGCCGCACGCATGAACGTGCTCGCACCGCGGCAGATCGCTGACCGGCTGGCGGACTCGATGAACCTGCTGACGACGGGTGCGCGGACGCTGCCCAAGCGGCAACGCACCCTGCGTGCTGCCATCGACTGGAGCTACGGCCTCCTGAGTGAGACAGAGCGCACGTTGTTCCGCCGGCTGTCCGTGTTCGCCGGCACGTTCACGCTCGATGCGGCCGAGGCGGTGTGCGCTGACGCGCGGCTGCCGGAAACCGAAGTACTCGATCTGCTCGCCAGCCTGGTCGACAAATCACTGGTGACGGTCACGGAGCGCGATGGCGAAGCGCGCTATCGCATGCTCGACACGGTGGATCAGTACGCGACGGAGCTGCTGGACGCCGAGGGAGACGCGCACGCCACACTTCAGCGTCACGCTGAGCATTATGCGCGCATCGTCGACCTGTACGGTCCAAAGCTGCGCTCTGCAGCGCGCCCACGGGTGATGCCAATCCTGGATGCGGAGCACGACAATATCCGCGCCGCCCTCGACTGGACACGCGTCACGCCGGACTGCGCCGATCTGCACCACCGTTTCGTGAGCCGGCTGTGGTGGTACTGGGTGCAGCGCGTCTACTGGGACGAGGGGCTGCAGCGGCTCAGCGCGGCGATCGCACTGTCCGATGGCGTCGATCCGGTGCGCTACGCCGGCACGCTGTACGGCGCCGGCGTCCTCGCCTGGGTCAGCGGTGTCTTCCTGCAGTCGCGTCTGTGGCTGGAGCGGTGTATCGAGCTGCGTCGCGAGCAGACCGATCCCGGACCCCTGGGGATGGCGCTGTGCGCACTGGCGCCGCCCCTGTTCGACCTGGGCGACCGCGACGAAGCCATGGCGCTGGCGCAGGAAGGCCTGGCGCTGGCACGGCAGGGGAGCGCGCCCTGGGACGTCGCGTTCGCGCTCACGGCGGCGTACGGCTACGTCCATCAGGCGGGCGGATCGCTCGATGAGGCGGAGCAGGCCCACATGGAGGCGGACGGCCTGTGGAGTGATCCCGCGGATGACTGGGGCCGCTCACTCACGCACAACAGCATCGCGGTGATCTCGTGGCGGCGCGGCGACCTGGAGCGCGCGCAGGCCTATGCCCGCGATGCACTTGGTTTCGTCCACTGCTCCGGCGATCGCTGGTTCGCGTCGCGTTCGCTCCAGGTGCTCGGGTACATCGCGGTCGCGCAGAGTGATCTGGAGACCGCGACGCGTCTGCTGGCCGGTTCGGAGTCACTGCGCTGCGAGGTGGGTGCGCGCCTGATGCCGTTCGAAGTGCGCGAGTGGAGCCGCGCCCTCGAAGAGGCACGCCATGGACTCGGCGACACCGGGTTCGAGGCCGCCTGGAACGAGGGCGTGACGCTCGACTTCGACAGCGCGATCGACTTCGCGCTGAGTGCGCAGCCTGCAGGCATGCAGGCGGGCGCGGATGCGACACCGCAGCAGGCGTCCGTCGCGACGCCGGCCAGGCAGGGCGGCGTGGTGCCAGTGGCCGCGCCGGCCCCGCGCATCGAGTGGCCCGGGCGGGAGTGCGACCTGCTGATCCGCGGGTTTGGTGCGGTCGAGGTGCACCGCGACGGCCGCGGGCTCACGAACGAGGACTGGACGTACGCCCGCCCGCGCGAGCTCCTGTTCTATCTCCTGTGTCATGGGGCGGGCGCGACGAAGGAGCAGATCGGGCTGGACCTGTGGCCGGACGCGTCACCCGCTCAGCTGCGGAGCAGCTTCCACGTGACCGTGCATCACCTCCGGCGCGCCCTGGGCGCCCCGGAATGGGTGGCGTTTCACGAGGGCAGGTACCGTTTCGAGGCCGCACACGACGTCGCGTACGACGTCACCCACTTCGAGCGGTGCATGGACGAGGCGCAAGCGCTCCGCGCGAGCACGTCACCCGACGACGTGGCGCGCCGGGTTCAGCTGCTGCAATCGGCGATCGACGTGTACCGCGGCCATTTCCTGGATGACGCCGGTTTCGGTGACTGGACGCTGGAGCCGCGCGACCGGCTGCACCGGCAGTTCGCGGATGCGGCGGTCGATCTCGCAGCGTGCCACCAGGCCGCCGGTCGACACGACGCGGCGGCAGCGACGTGTCGAGCGCTGCTCGCGCGTGACACGCTCGATGAGCGCGCGCACCGGCTGCTGATCCAGGCGCTGGCCGATAATGGCCGGCCGGCCGATGCGGTCCGCCACTACGGCGTCATGGCGGCGCTGTTCCGCGAGGAGCTCGGCATCACCCCGTCCGTCGAGACGCGTGAGCTCGTCGAACGACTCTCACACAAGGCATGATCGGGCAGGATGAACCGACACGATGACATACCGGCGGACACGGAAAGCGCCATTCTGGGCGGCGGCTGCTTCTGGTGCCTGGAGGCGGTGTTCGCGGACCTGCGTGGCGTGCAGCGCGTGGAGTCCGGCTATGCCGGCGGCAACGTCGAGCGACCCACGTACCAGCAGGTGTGCGCGGGCACGACCGGGCATGCCGAGGTGGTACGCGTCGACTTCGATCCGCGGATCATCACGTTCGGTGATCTGCTCGACGTCTTCTTCACAATCCACGACCCCACCACCCAGAACCGCCAGGGCGCGGATGTCGGCACGCAGTACCGTTCCGCGATCTATTATCTCTCGCCGGAGCAGAAGGAAACGGCCGAGAGGAAGATAGCGGCCCTCGAAGCCGACGGCGTGTGGTCCGGGATCGTCACCGAAGTCGCCGCCGCCGGCGAGTTCTGGCCCGCCGAGTCGTACCACCGCGACTATTACCGCAACAACCCGGACCAGGCATACTGCCGCGTCGTGATCGCCCCCAAGATCGCCAAGCTGCGCCAGCACCACCTCGACAAATTGCGCCCCTGACGCCGCTTCCGCCGGGACGGTGCGGTTCCTGCAAATGACGGCTCCGGCAATCAACCAGGAGACGCGATATGCGGTGGCAGGGTGGACGTCGCAGTGGCAATGTGCAGGACAGGCGCGGACGCGGCGGCATGATGGTCGGCGGCGGCATCGGTGCCGTCGTGATCACGATCGTGGCGCTGCTCCTGGGCGTGGATCCGGACAGCATCCCCACGACCGGTGTCGCACCCGCGGATGAGTCGGCGCCCGGCAGTCCGGACCAGTTCCAGGGCGTCGATGATGAGGCGGACTTCATTTCGGTCGTTCTGGCCGACACGGAGGACACCTGGAGCGCGATCTTCGCCGAGCGCGGCACAACGTACCGGGAGCCGGAGCTCGTGATCTTCGACGGTGTGGTTCAGTCCGCGTGCGGCATGGCGCAGTCGGCGGTCGGACCGTTCTACTGCCCGGTCGATCAGCAGCTCTATCTCGACCTGTCATTCTTCCGCGAGTTGAGCGAGCGCTTCGGCGCCTCCGGCGATTTCGCGCGCGCGTACGTCGTCGCCCACGAGGTCGGCCATCACGTGCAGACACTGCTCGGGATCTCCGATGAAGTACGCGCGGCGCAGGCGCGCTCGTCACAGACAGAGTCGAATGCGATTCAGGTGCGCATGGAGCTGCAGGCGGACTGTCTGGCGGGTGTATGGGCCCACCACGCACAGCGTGAGCGGCAGGTGCTCGAGCCGGGCGATATCGATGAGGCGCTCGGCGCCGCGGCTGCGATCGGTGACGACAGGCTCCAGCGTGAGACCCAGGGCCGCGTCTCGCCGGAATCGTTCACGCACGGCACGTCGGCTCAGCGCTCCCAGTGGTTCCGTAACGGCTTCGAATCCGGCGACCCGGACCGCTGCGACACATTTGCGATGTAAAGGTGGCGGCGCCGGCTCAATATTGACCGGCGCCGTATCGCATCATGTCGATTCCGTCATGAAGATCGCGTCCGGTATTCGCGCCAGGCCTCGTCCAGTCGTCGCTGGATCACGACGAGGAAGCCGATCGTCACGAAGGGCATCACGACCAGCGCGAAGATGATGCCCACGACCGTGGCGCTGCTGGACGTGCCCGTCGTCGCCGACACCCACGCGCCGTACTGAATGCTCGCGAACATCACGGCGAGCGCGAGCGCCGTGTAGTACATCATGGCGACGGCAGCCGCCAGCACACGATCCTGTAGCGGGCGCGGCAGCTCCAGCAGCTTCTTCTTGTCGGGCATGTTCAGGAGGTGCGGTCGGCCGGGAAGGAACCACGCCACGCCATAGAGCAGGCCGATCGTGGCCGCCCCGATGAGCGGCAGCAGCAGCCACTTCAGCAGCGACCTGGCACCCCAACGGTCCGGCGTGCCGTCCGCAGCGAAATGCAGCGGGATACGCTCCGGCAGCTCCGGATACACATACAGGCTCAGGCCGAGCGTGGCGACCAGTACCACCCCGGTAATCAGATGCACCGCGCGCATGCAATCAGTGCCGGTACGGCTGCAGTTTCTCCTCCAGGAACGTCCACACCCTGTTCCACGAATCTATCTGCTCGGGCGAGTCGTCGCGCTCGAGCGTCTCGCGGTTGACGCGCCGGCTGAACGTGTGACCGCCGCTCGACGGGCCCGGCGTCGGGTCCACGTAGATCTTCGTCTCCGCCAGGTCCGGCTTCTGTGCGCGCAGCGACCAGATCAGCATCGACGATTCCTCGAAATTCACGTCCGTGTCGTTCGTCGCGACGTGCACGAGCAGCGGCACTTCCAGCTTGTGCACGTGATAGTACGGCGAGCGCTCCACATAGATCTCGCGTTTCTCGAACGGCAGGCCCTGCACGCGCTCCTGCGTCGAGAAGCTGCGCTGGTAGCGCGGACCCTTGTAGCTCAGACGGAAGATCAGATTCGTCACGGGTACGATCGCGGCCGCCGCGCGGAACGGATGCTCCTCCCTGAACACGGACAGCAGCGATATGTATCCGCCGTGGCTCCAGCCCATGATGCCGACACGGTCGGGATCGACGTGCGGCAGGTTGTCGCGCAGCCAGGCGTGCGCGGTCATCACGTCGTCCACCTCGTAGCCGCCGTAATCGATCGCGCGATGATGCGCCTCGCCATACCCGGTGCTGCCCCGGTACTCGGGTGCGATGACCACGTAGCCGCGCTCGACAGCATCGTGGATGAACGGCCAGTAGTTCTGGTCCCAGTTGCCATGCACGCCTCCGTGCACCCACACGAGCGCGGCATGTCCGCGCGCACCGCGCCGCTCGAGTGGCTGGAAGATGTAGGCGGGGATGTCCATGTCGCCCACACTGCTGCGATACGTCACCTTGCTGTAGTCCAGCACGCCGCGGCTGCGCGCCTCGAAGATGCTGTCGGTACGCGCCTTGTTGAGAATCGCACGCTCGTAGTTCGAGGCCGGGTGGTCGTCCGGACGGTTGCTGACGTACAGCTCCGCGGCGCGCGCAGAGTCGAACGCCGCTGGAGCGGGCGGCGCCTGTGCGGCCGCGGTCTGGGCTAACAGAACGAGCAGCAAAGCGCTGCACGAGACGGGCATGGATCCCGGCGCCGCTGGCATCACGGATTCTCCTGGTCGGACGGTTACGGGGGGACCCGTGAAGATAGGTCGGGGGGCGGAACGGCAGCAAGCCGCAGTGGCGTATCCCGTGACAGCCGCAGGACTTGAACGCGGGATGCGCGCGCGGGGGCTCCACCGCCGCCGCGTGGGGTAGTACAATGCTTGCCATCGACTCCATGTGACGGAAAACCCATAGATGACGGACGACCACCTGACCTGTGAAATCCCGCCGCGTGCCACGCGCGGCGCTGTCGCTCTTCGTCTGCTGCAGCTCGTTGCCGGACTGTTCGGCTGGGGGCTCGGTATCGCTCTCTTCATCCGCAGCCACCTCGGACTCGGACCCTGGGACGCCTTCCACTACGGCGTTCACCTCCAGACGGGGATGACAGTCGGGACCGCCAGCATCCTCGCCGGGCTGGTCATCATTGGTGCGAACCTCGCCCTGCGCGTGCGGCCCGGCGTGGCCACGATCCTGAACATGCTGCTGATCGGCGTGTTCACAGACCTGCTTCTGCCTGTGATTCCCGATGCGCCGTCCGTGCCGGTCGCGGTCATGTACTTTGCGGGTGCGATCCCGCTAGTCGGGCTGGCCTCCGGCCTCTATATCGGGGCAGGGTACGGGCACGGCCCGCGCGACGGTCTGATGATGGCGCTCACGTTGCGGACCGGCTGGTCAGTGCGCCGGATCCGTACGCTGATCGAGATGTCCGTGCTCGTGCTCGGCTGGCTGATGGGTGGAACGGTCGGTATCGGTACGATCATCGTGACGCTCACGATCGGCCATTCCGTGCAATGGGGCCTTCGCCTCTTCGATGCCGTCCCGGCGGAGGCGCACGTGCCTGCGCGTCGCTCGCTCATTCGGAGGCTGCGCCGCGCTGCGTGACGACGTTGACCCGGGGTCGCGCGGGTTGCACATTCCGACTCGACGCCACCCGGCGGCTCGCCCCGTCCCTTCCAGCACCATGGTTACGATGAACGGACTACGCACCGCGCTGCTGATCGGCGGCCTTCTCGTCGCAGCCGCGCCTGCGCACGCCCAGCATGACGCGCACGCCACCGCGGCGTTGGAGCCGGATACCGCGATCGCGCTGTTCGACAACCTCGGTCCCCATTCCCGCGCGGTCGGCACGGCCATCGCGGGCGCGCAGGCTTACTTCGACCAGGGTCTGCGGCTGGCGTGGGGTTTCGGCATGCCGCAGGCACAGCGCTCGTTCGAGGCGGCGATCCGTCAGGACTCCACCTGCGCGATGTGCCACTGGGGTCTTGCGTGGTCGCTCGGACCTTACGTCAACGGCGACATGGACTCCATCAGCGGTGTCCGTGCGTACGACCACATCCGGCGCGCGCAGCGCCATGTCCGTGACAACGCGGTCGAGCGCGCGCTGATCGATGCCATGTCGGCACGCTACAGTCAGGTGCCCACGGAGGACTCGCGCGCACGACTGGACTCGGCGTATGCCGATGCGATGCGCGATGTCGCCGCGCGCTTCCCCGATGATCTCGACGTCGCGACGCTCTATGCCGAGTCGCTCATGCTGCTCCGCCGCTGGGACTACTGGACGAAGGGCGGCGAGCCGCAGCCGGGCATCGAGCGCCTGCTCCACACGCTGGAGGGCGTGCTCGCGCGCGACCTGCGACACCCGGGCGCGTGCCACCTCTACATTCACGCGACCGAGGCATCGCTCGAGCCCGAGCGGGCGGAGCGGTGCGCGGACGAGCTGGTCGACGGCATGCCGGGCGCGAGTCACATGCGACACATGCCGTCGCATACCTACATGCGGATCGGCCGCTACGGCGATGGCGTCCGCTCGAACCAGCTCGCGTGGATCGCGGACCAGCAGGCAGAGCACGGTGGCGCGACGGCGATCTACCCGTCGCACAACCTGCACATGCTGCTGTTTGCAGCGTCCTACGATGGTCAGAGTGCCGTGGCGCTTCAGGCCGCGCGCGATCTTGCGCGCCTCGCACCCGGCGCTGCGTACCACCTGCCCCTGGTGCTGGCGCGCTTCGGCCGGTGGGAGGAGCTGCTGGAGATGACCGTGCCCGGCACGGCCCCAATGCAGCAGGCCATGCTGCTGTACGCCCAGGGTCTGGCACAGGTGCGTGCGAAACAGCTCACAAGTGCGCGCATGGGGCTCGGCGGCATCGACGCGCTGCGGGCGAACACGGCGGGCGGGCAGCGGCACCTCCTCGGACTCGCACGCGCCATACTGTCCGCGGAGATCGATGCTGCCGACGGAAGGACGGATGCCGCCGTTGCTACGCTTCAGGCCGCGCGCACCATCGAGACGGACTCGCTGGCATACGACGAGCCGGAGGACTGGATCCTGCCGCTGCGGCAGGTGCTGGGGGCAATCCTGCTCGATGGCGGCCGGCCCGCCGAGGCGGAGGCCGCGTATCGCGGTGAGCTCGAAACGCACCCGGAGAACGGCTGGTCGCTGTACGGCCTGGCACGCGCGCTGGAGGAACAGGGGCGCCATGCCGAGGCTGGAGTCGTGATGCAGCGGTTCCGGGAGGCATGGGCCCGCGCCGATGTGGCGATCCGCGGCTCGCGCTTCTAACTTCTCCTCACGTTCCGGCGTCTATCCGGAAATGCTACCCCCGCGCCGGCCCCGGCGCGGGACCCATGCCTTCAGACACAGTGACGAGATGAGAAGCCTTTGCACCGGGCTCATCACGGCCCTCGCCGTTGCACTCGCCGTCCCCATCCACGCTCAGCGACCTGCCCGCGGACCGGCGGCAGAGCCCGCGAACGGTATAGTGGACGCCGTCATCGAAGCGGCGAAGTGGAGGTCGATCGGACCCGCGAACATGATGGGACGCGTGACGGACGTCGAAGCCATACCGAGTCCCTCGCGCACGTTCTTCCTCGCAGCCGCCGCCGGCGGGGTGTGGAAGACGACGAATAACGGTGTCACGTTCCGGCCACTGTTCCAGAACGAGCGCGTCGCCGCGATGGGTGATCTCGCGATCGCGCCGAGCGACACGCTGCAGATCTGGGCAGGGACGGGGGAAGAGGACTCCCGCAACTCCATCTCGCCCGGCCACGGCATCTACAAGTCAACGGATGGCGGGCTCACCTGGACGCACATGGGGCTCGAAAAGACCGAGCACATCGCGCGCATCATCGTCCATCCGACTGATCCCAACACGGTGTGGGTCGCCGCGCCCGGCGCCACGTGGCGCACGAATCCCGAGCGCGGCATTTACAAGACGACGGATGGCGGCCGCACCTGGCGCCTGGTCAAGTTCGTGAGCGACCGTGCGGGCTTCGTGGATATGGTCATCCACCCGCACGATCCGAACACACTGTTCGCTGCCAGCTGGGAGCGCATCCGCGGCCCGTACTTCCTCCAGAGCGGCGGCCCAGGCAGCGCGCTGTGGAAGAGCACCGATGGCGGTGAGTCCTGGACGGAGGTGAAGGGCGGTGGATTCCCCGAGACGATGAAGGGCCGTATCGGCATCGACATCGCACGGAGCAATCCGAACATCATGTATGCGCTCGTCGAGGCGGAAGCGCCGGACGGCGAGGAGGGCGGCTGCCGGGCGGCAAAGGCCGGCGGCTGCGGCCTGTACCGCTCCGAGGATGGCGGCGCCACGTGGACGTGGATGCAACCGCAGAATGTCCGGCCGTTCTATTACTCGCAGGTGCGCGTCGATCCTGCGGACCCCGACCGCGTCTACTGGTCATCGACACCGGTCAACTACTCGGCCGACGGCGGCAAGACCGTGGGCACGACGACAGTCGGCATTCACGTCGATCACCATGCGATGTGGCTCGACCCGAATGATCCGAACCGCATGATCGTCGGCAACGATGGCGGCATTGCCATCAGCTTCGATCGCGGCGGGAGCTTCTGGTTCCCGAACAGCATTGCGCTCGGGCAGTTCTACAACATCAGCTATGATATGGCGGTGCCGTACAACGTATGCGGCGGACTCCAGGACAACAACACCTGGTGCGGCCCCAGCCGGCGCGAGAATGGCACGCTCACCAACGCCATGTGGTTCACGATCAGCGGCGGGGACGGCTTCGTAACGGCGCAGGATCCGCGCGATCCGTGCACCGTGTACTCGGAGTCGCAGGGCGGCAACATGGGTCGCTCCAACGTCTGCACGGGCGAGCGTTCATCGCTGCGCAAGCCGTCGTTCCAGGAGCGACACCGTATGTGGGAGGACTCGATCGCCACCCTCCAGCCCGATCCGTCCGTCGCGGTGTCGCCGCAGGTGCAGCAGCGCATCGATGCGTTCCGCGCCAGTCAGGTGCGTGACTCGATCGACGACACGTTCCGCTACAACTGGAACACACCGTTCCTGCTCTCACCTCACAATCCCGACGTGTTCTATGCCGGCGCCAATCGTGTGCTGAAGTCCACCGAGCGCGGTGAGAACCTGACGGCGATCTCGCCGGACCTGAGCAAGCGCGACACCACCAAGCTGCGGATCAGCACCGTAACGACGGGCGGGATCACGCGCGATGCTACGGGCGCCGAGACGTACGGGACGATCGTGTCGCTCGCGGAGTCACCGGTCACACGCGGCTTCCTCGCCGCCGGCACCGACGATGGCAATGTCTGGATCACGCGCGACGACGGTGCCAACTGGACGGATATCACCGCGAAGTTCCGGGGACTCGTTCCCGACACGGCCTATGTCTCGCGCATCGAGATGTCCGAGCGCGATGCGAACCGGTTCTATGTGACGTTCGACAACCATCGCAACGGCGACTTCCGGCCGTACGTGTTCATCACGCGTGATGGCGGCAACACGTTCCGTTCCATTGCGTCGAACCTGCCGGGCGGTGATGCGCCCGACTTCGTGCACGTCGTGCGCGAGGACCCGGTGAACCCGAACCTGCTGTATCTCGGCACGGACGTCGGTCTCTACCTGTCACTCGATCAGGGTCAGAGCTGGCGCAAGTGGGAGAACGGGTTCCCGACCGTGCCCGTACACGATCTGAAGATCCACCCGCGCGACCGCGAGCTCATCGTCGGCACCCACGGCCGCTCCCTGTGGATCGTTGATCTCGCGCAGCTTCAGGGCCTGACACCCGACGTCATCGCCGCGGCGGAGCCGGTCCTGTTCCAGCCCGCGGCAGGCCTGCAGTACGGCAGCCGATCGGTCGGCGGCGAGTCGACCGGCCACTCCTGGTTCCGCGGCGACAATCGGCCGTACGGCGCCGAGATCGTGTATTTCAATCCCACGGCATCGGAGACGCCGGTCAGCATCACGATCGCCGATGCGCAGGGCAACGTCGTGCAGACGCTGTCCGGCCCCGGGCGAGCGGGCGTGCAGACGGCGCGGTGGAACATGCGTGGCGAGCCTGCACCGGTCGAGCGGACGCTGTCGCCATCCGAGCGACGGGACAGCATCATGACGATGAATCGGGCTGACATCGTCGCCGACTCCCTCATCACGGCGGGTCAGGACTCGGCCACCGTGCGGCGCGTCGCGGCGCTGCTGAAGGGTGAGCCGCCCGAGCAGCAGGGGCCTGGCGGTGGTGGCGGCGGCGGTGGTGGTGGCGTGCCTTCGACCGCGGGCGCGGCCCAGCGGCCGTGGGAGGATCGACCGGGCGAGGGGACGGTCGGTGGCGGCGGCGGCGGACGCGGCGGATTCGGCGGCATGCGGGAGGTGATCGACGCGTTCCGGGCAGCGGGAGTGCCGGGAGTGCCGGGAGCGCAGCTCGGTGGCCGCGGCTTCGGCGGCGGCGGCGGCAATCAGGGCGAGCTGGTCGAGCCTGGGACCTATACCGTGACGGCGACGATCGGCGGCCGCGAGCTGAGGACGACGCTGGCGGTTGTGCGCGACTGACGCGCTCCTGCGTCAATAGCGGCGCAGCATGATGTGAAGAAGGGAGGAGCGCCGCTCGGCGTCTCCTCCCTTCGCTTTGTACGGTACGCGCTGTCAGGTCGCGTGGCGCTGTGTGGTGCCGAAGTGACGCGTCGGGCGCGTTACCTCGACGGCGGCGCGGTCAGGCCGTCGAGGCCTTCGATCGTGGCGGTAGAGGCCGGACGCTGCTGACGCAGGCGCGCCGCGACACGCTCCGTTTCGCGCCACACACGCATCGCGTTCTCGCCGACGAGCTTCCGCAGGTCCGCATCGCTCCAGCCGCGGCGCGCCAGCTCCGCAAGCAGCACCGGATACGACGAGACGTCCTCGAGGCCGACCGGCGTCGAATCGATACCGTCATAGTCCGCACCAATACCGACATGGTCGATACCGGCGACATCGCGCACGTGCTCGATGTGGCGGATCACGTCGTCGATCGTCGCTTTCGGTTCCGGCGTCGCACTGCGCTGCGTCGGCGGCAGCTGCGACCACTGCATGACCTCCCTGCTGATGAACGACGGTACGAATGTCACCATCACCACGCCCCCGTTCTCACGAAGGCGCTGCAGCACATCATCCGGCACGTTGCGGGGATGCTCCGTGAGAGCGCGCGCCGATGAGTGGGAGAAGATGACCGGGGCCTCCGTCACGTCGAGTGCATCGTGCATCGATTCGCCCGATACGTGCGACAGGTCGACCAGCATTCCCAGCCGGTTCATCTCCCGCACCACCTCACGGCCGAACTCGGTCAGGCCACCGTGCTCGCGCAGGGCACAGCACGAGTCCGCCCAGTCGATGTTCGCGGAGTGCGTCAGCGTCATGTAGCGGACGCCGAGGTCGTAGAACGCGCGCAGTGCTCCGAGCGAGTTCTCGATCGCATGGCCGCCTTCCATGCCGAGCATCGATGCAATCCGCCCGGAGCGGAAGATCCTTTCAGCATCGGCGGTCGTCAGCGCGAGCTCGAACACGTCGGGATAGCGCTGGATTATCTGATGCGCGATATCGATCTGCTCCAGCTGCGTCTTCGCCGCACCTTCCTCGATTGCGTTGTGCGGGATGTAGACCGACCAGAACTGTGCGCCCACCCGGCCGCGGCGCAGGCGCTCGATGTCCGTATGCCCCGGCGTCCGCGTGCGCAGGTCGTACGCCACCACATCGTGTGGCGCGGCCTCGTACTGCCGCACCGCCCAGGGAAGGTCATTGTGCCCATCGACGAGCGGCGTCGTCGACAGAATCGAACGTACGCGCACCGCTGCGTCCGTCGCATCGCCGGAACCCGACTGGCCGCCGGCCGTCGAGCAGGCTGCTGCCAGGATCAGCGGCAGCAGCGGGAGAATCATCGTCTTACGCATGGTCATCGCATTCGAGGCGGGTCGAAGGTTGCAGAGGGTCGGGCCAAATGTGGCCGGCCGCGGCGCGGGAAGCAAACGGGAGCGCGGCGGGAGGCGGGCGGCTCACAGGCGTTGCGGCTCAATGGTCGGTTCGCACATTGAATTACCCAGGCCGCGCGGCCGGGGCGCCGCCAATCGACCATTCGCGCCACACATCAGGCCCAGATGGAGGATTCGCAGCGCTATGCGCTGCGAACTGACCACGGACGGTGGGCCTCGAAGCTGCGATGGAGAATTCGGCACGCATAGCGCGGCGAACCCTCCATCCCGACGGTGCGGTGCCGGCAATTGGACGATTGTGCGCGCCGTGAGCGGCCGTGGACTACTGTCGGCGGGCGGCCGCCGCTCTCGATCGCATTGCCGCGAGGGCGGTGGCGCCGCGAATCGACCATTCGGCACGGTATCACCCTCAAGATGGAGGATTCGCAGCGCTATGCGCTGCGAACTGACCACAGGAGGCCGGCCGCGAAGCTGCGATGGAAAGTTCGGCGCGCGTAGCGCGCCGAATCCTCCATTCAGTGCGGTGCGGCCCAGGCAAATGGAGGATTGTGCGCGCCGTGGCGGCCCGGCAACCGATGGTCGATCGGCCGCGAATCAATCTCGGCGGCCTATCGCTGCGTGACGCTTTCCGCGCGCCGATAACGCACCTCGCCGCCGACGATCGTCAGATCCACCTGGGCGGTCGGGATCTCCTCCTCCGGCACGCGCATGATGTCCTTCGACAGGACGACGATGTCGGCCAGCTTGCCGGGCGTCAGCGAGCCCTTCACGTCCTCTTCGAACGCGGCGTACGCATTGTTGAGCGTGTAGCTGCGGAGCGCTTCCTCGCGCGTCATGCGCTGGGCGGGATAGAAGACGTCGCCCGTGTTCGTCCGCCGCGATACGGATGAGTAGAAGCTGACGATCGGGTTCACGTCCTCGACGGGAGCGTCGGTGCCGTTCGCGATGACGGCGCCGCTCTTCATGAGCTCCTGCCACATGTACGCGCCCTCGCGCGCCCGCTGCTCGCCGAGCCGCTTCGGGATCCAGGGTGCGTCGGACGTCGCGTGTACACCCTGCATGGCCGGCACCACACCGAGCTCGCCGAACCGGCGGATGTCATCGGGATGCAGATGCTGCGCATGCTCGATGCGCCAGCGCGGATCCGTCATGTCGGGATTGGCGGCGAACGTACGCTCGTAGATGTCGAGGACCTCACGGTTCGCGCGGTCGCCGATCGCATGAACGGCCAGCTGGAAGCCGTTCGCGATCGCCAGCTCCGCCGTACGCGCGACCGATTCCGGCTCCACCAGCGCGAGGCCGGTGCTGGTCGGCATGTCCTCGTACGGCTCGAGCAGCCACGCGCCGTGCGAGCCGAGCGCGCCGTCGATGCTGACCTTGATCGCACGCACGACCAGGAAATCGTTCGTGTCCGCCGGCATCAGGTAATCCGGCAGGCGTCGCTCGAGCTCGTCGTTCGGAGCCCGGATCATCACATAGAGTCGGACGGGCAGGGCGCCTTCAGCCTCCAGCTCCTTCATCAGGTCGATCGTGGCGAAGCCTGTGCCGGCATCATGGAAGCTCGTCACGCCCTTCGACAGCGCCTCCTGCGCCGCCAGCTCCATCACGCGGCGCCGCTCCGCGATCACATCCTCGCGCGGCCGCTCCGCCTCGGAGCGCGCGCGCGCCCGGCTCGCCAGCCCCTGCGCCGTCTCGCGCAGCAGACCCGTCGGCTCACCCGAAGCATCCTTCACGATCTCGCCACCGGGCGGGTTCGGCGTGTCACGCGTGATTCCCGCCAGCTCCAGCGCCCTGCCGTTCACGAATGCCGCGTGACCGCTCGCGTGCGTCAGATACACCGGGTTGTTCGGTGACACCCCGTCCAGCGACGCATGCACCGGCACTCCGTCCACAGTCACCTCCGGCACACGGTCCCACTTCTCCTGGTGCCAGCCTCGCCCGACGATCCACGCATCCTGCTTCGCATCGCGCGCTGCCGCGCCGACCATCGCCACGATCTCGTCCCAGTTGCGCACGTTCATCAGATCGAGATTCAGCAGCATCTCTCCCACGCCCGGGAAATGGCCGTGACCCTCGATGAAGCCCGGAATCGCCAGCCGACCCGCCAGGTCGATCACCTCCGTGTCGGCCCCGATGTAGCTCTCCATCTCCTCATCGCTGCCCACCGCCAGGATCGAGTGACCACGCACCGCCACGGCCTCCGCTTCCGGCCGCGCCGAGTCGACCGTTACCACGTGACCGTTCCGCAACACGAGATCCGCCGTCTCCGACTCCGGCGTTCCCGCCGCACAGCCCGCAGCCAGCAGTCCCACCACCAGTATCCGCAGACGTTCTCCTGCCTGTCTCATCGCGCTGACTCCGCTCGTTCCGGGGATTGCATGCAGGATCCTATATTCGCCGCTGGCACGCGGCCGCGCCACCCCTGATGAAGCACCCGCCGCGCCTCGACCGCGCACGCGCGCTTGACCGTACCGGGAGCCCACCTGATATTTAGACAACTATCTAAATGAAAGCGGTTGCGGATGGACGAGACATTACGTGCGCTGGGTGATCCGACTCGCCGCGAGATATTGCGGGCGCTGCGGAAGGGCGACCTGACCGCCGGTGAGATTGCATCGCGGTTTCCGATCACGGGTGCATCGGTGTCGCATCATCTGAGTGTGTTGAAGGAGGCGGGGCTGGTGCAGGCGCAGCGGGAGGGCCGCACGATCGTGTATTCACTGGACAGCACGGTCTTCCAGGAGTTCGTGAGTCAGATGATGACGCTGCTGGATGTCGGAGAGGTCGGCAACGGAGATGGGGGCGAAGGATGACGAAGAGGTGGATCGGACCGTTGGTGATCGGCGGCATGCTGGTCTTTACGGCGCTGGTGTATGCTGAGCTGCCGGAGAGGATTCCGACGCACTGGAACCTGAGCGGTGAAGTGGATGGCTGGTCGGGCCGGCTGTGGGGTTCGCTGCTTGCGCCGGTCATGGCAGCGGCGGTGTGGCTGCTGCTGCCGGTGCTGCGGCGGGTGGATCCGCGGCGCAGGAACTACGATCGTTTCGACCCGACGTTCTGGCTGATTCTGAACGTGATCGTCTTGTTCATGGGGGCGATGCACGTGCTGACGCTGGGGATCGCGCTCGGCTGGGCGATTGACATGACGCGGGCGATCCTGGTTCTGGTGGGGCTGCTGTTCGCGGCGTTGGGCAACTATCTGCCGCGGCTGCGGTCGAACTGGTGGATGGGCATACGCACGCCCTGGACGCTGGAGAGCGAAACAGTGTGGCGGGCGACGCATCGTCTGGCGGGCTTCACGTTCGTGATCGGTGGACTGATCGCGGTTGCGGCCGCGCTGCTGCCGACGAAGCTGGCGTTTGGCGTTTCGATGGTGGCGATGATGTCTGCGGCACTGATTCCGGCGGCATACTCCTACGTGCTGTACCGCAGGGAGCGGGATCTGCGCACTTGAACGTGGCGGGTCTGCGGCACAGATTGTGGAGCCATCCGCCAGCCTCGACCTGCGAGAGCGTCATGAATCCGTTCGAGATCGATGCCGATATCAGGCGTGCGAGCACGCCGCCATCGGAGCTGTATCACGATGCGGCGGCATACGCGCAGCAGCGCGAGCATATCTTCGCACGGAGCTGGCAGTACGCCGGTGATGCTGGCAGGCTGAAAGCGCCGGGACGCGTGGTGCCGTTCACGCTGCTGCCGGGCTGCCTGGACGAGCCTCTGGTGCTCACGCGCGATCAGGCGGACGAAGCTCACTGCCTGTCCAACGTGTGCACGCACCGCGGCGCCCTCGTCGTGGAGGGCGAGGGTCATGTGAACACGCTGCGCTGCCGGTATCACGGCCGGCGGTTCGGCCTGGACGGCCGTTTCCAGCATATGCCGGAGTTCGATGGTGTGCACGGCTTCCCGTCCGCGGCCGACGACCTGCCGCGCCTGCCGCTGCACGCATTCGGACCGCTGCTGTTCACGTCGCTGGATCCGCTGATGTCGTTTGATGAGTGGATCGCGCCGGTCATTGCCCGGGTCGGGTGGCTGCCGCTCGACGGCTTCGAGTTCGACGCGGATTCATCACGCGACTACCTGATGAACTGCCACTGGGCGTTATACACGGAGAACTATCTCGAAGAATTCCACATCCCCTACGTGCACGGCAGGAGTCTGTCGGACAAGCTCGATTACGACACGTATCGCACGGAGCTGTACGAATGGTGCAGCGTGCAGATCGGCCCGGCCAGGGGGGATGAGCCCGCGTTCGACCTGCCCGCCGGTCACCCGGATGCGGGCACGCGGATCGCCGGCTGGTACTTCTGGCTGTTTCCGAACCTCATGCTGAACTTCTATCCCTGGGGCCTGTCAGTGAACATCGTGCAGCCACTCGGACCGGAGCGTACGCGCGTGTCGTTCCTGACATATGTGCACGACGCATCCCTCAGGGGCGTCGGTGCGGGTGGAGACCTGCATCGCGTCGAGATGGAGGATGAGGAAGTGGTGGAGTCGGTGCAGCGCGGTGTGCGCTCGCGCCTCTACGACCGCGGCCGCTACTCGCCCCGCCGCGAAACCGGGACACACCATCTGCACGGCCTGCTTGCACGCGTGCTGAACGCAGCGGGATGACGCGTTACAGCGTGCTGCTGCCGCACCCGCTCGAGCCGCGCCTGCTGATGATGAACGCGCATGGCGAATGGCGGCTTCCGTTCTGGGAGGAATCGGCGTCATATACGTGGCAGGAGACGAACCAGGTCAACCGCGCAGTGGCGGCGCGATATGGCATGGAAACGACGGTCCTGCGCTGCGTGCACAGCCGCACGGACCCCCGCACGGGAGAGATCGACCGCCTCTACGAGCTCGAGAATCACTCCGCACCACACGACATGATTCCCGCGGCGACATGGGTGGGATCGGCCGAGCTCGGTCTCCTGCATGTCCCCGATCCGGAAGTCCGCGAAGTCGCCCACGCCTGGTACAACCGGCAGACCGGTGAGCGCCCGGTCACAGGAGCACCCTGGTCGCACAGAGGCTGGTACATCGAGGCGCTCGCGTGGGCTGTCGCCCGCCTCAGCGAAGCAGGCGTCATGGCCACGCGCACTCCGGAGCAGCTGCGCGGTTCCGAACGCGCATTCGTGATGCGCATTCGAGGCCATACCGACACGTTCTACTTCCGCGCCGCTCCGTTCATGTTCGCGCACGAGCCTGCCCTGATGCAGTGGCTCGCCCGCACATATCCGCAGAACGTGCCGGAAGTGCTCGCCATCGACGCCGGCCGCGGCTGGCTGCTCCAGCGCGAGGCCGGCAACGGCGCCATGCCGCTCAGCGAGGAGCGTGAAGAGGAAGTCTGGTATCGTGCGGCCCGGCGCATGGCGGAGATACAGCTCGACACCGTGCACGCGTGCCCCGAGTTGCGCGCCATCGGCTGCCCCTCCCGCCAGCTCGATGTTCTGGCCCGCCGGCTGCCGCCGCTGTGCGCCGACACGTCCGTCATGATGCTCGGACATCCCTGCGGCCTGCCGCGGCGGGACATAGAACGAACGGCCGGACTGGTGACCACGCTCCTCACCCTCTGCGAGGAGCTCGCCAGCTTCGACCTGCCCGACTGCCTCGACTATGGCGACCTGCGCGCCGGTAACATCCTCAGTACCGTCACCGCGCCCGTCTATCTCGACTGGTCCGACAGCGCCATATCCCATCCCTTCTTCGCCATCGCCGCCCTGCTCGACGACGCCGTGCAACTGCTGCCTTCCGTCTCCCGTGTCGCTCAGCGCAGAATCCGCGACAGCTATCTCGCGCCCTGGGACGACCTCGCACCCCACGATCATCTCGTCCGCGCATTCGACATCGCCCGGCGTCTCGCACCCTTTCAGCGCGCAGCCACAGTCCACGCAGAGCTCCTGCCCGCCACCGGCTTTACCTGGGAGCTCGAGTGTACCATCCCTGCGCTGCTGCGCACCGGCCTCGAACGCCTCACGGACTCCGTCAGCCACATCGCCTGACGTCTGTACTCCAGCCGCGCCGGGGCGCGCCAGCCGCGTGACCAGCCTGGTCTGGACGGCTGCGCGGGTGCGAGACTATATTTAGACAACAATCTAAATGTTGGCAGGGGTCCGGGAGGAGCCATGGACAGGCGGTGTGCGATGGTGGCGATGCTGGTGCTCGGGCTGGGCGCGATGCCGGGGCAGGGCTCAGCTCAGCTGACAGACAGCGCGGCGGTGGCGAGCGCGCAGCGCTTCGTGGGGCTGCTGCAGGAGGGGGACTGGGCGGGCGCGGAGGCGATGGTGGCTCCATCGCTGCGTGACCGGCTGGGTGCGACGCAGCTGCAGACGGTATGGGGGCAGGTCGGGACCGCTCTGGGCGATGGCGTGGTGAAGCGGGTGCGTGGTGTGACCGCGATCGACACGATGCAGTCCGTCGAGCTTTACGGTGACTTCGAGCGCGATACGGTACTGCTGCGGGTAGTGCTCTCACCGGCGCCGGAGGTGGTGGGTTTCTGGGTTGGGGCGGTGCCCGAGGCGGAGGCCGAGCCGACACCCGGCCCGCCGTACGCGGATGCGGCGAAGTTCCGCGAGGCAGAGGTACGGGTGGGTGAGGAGCCGTGGCTGCTGCCGGGGACGATCTCCGTGCCGGTGGAAGGCGACCGGCACGCGGCAATGGTGCTGGTGCATGGCTCGGGTCCGCACGACCGCGACGAGACGGTGGGCGGAACGAAGGTGTTTCGCGACCTCGCGTGGGGCCTGGCCACGCACGGCGTTGTCGTTCTCCGCTACGAGAAGCGGACGAAGACGCACGGCGCCAGGATGACGGGTGCGATAACCGTCGACGACGAGGTGATCGAGGATGCCCTGGCGGCGCTCGAGCTGGTGCGGTCGAATCCGTCGGTAGACCCGGAGCGCGTGTATATCGCGGGCCACTCGCTGGGTGCTCAGCTTGCGCCGGAGATCGCCCGCCGCGACGGGAGGGTGGCGGGCGTGATCATGCTGGCCGCGCCTGCGCGCCCGATCGGTGAGATCATGGAGGCGCAGCTGGAGTACCTGGCCGGGCTGCCGCTGAATGCGGCGCCGGAAGCGCAGGCGCAGCTGGCGGCCGCACTCGCGGAGGTTCGCCTGCTGACGTCGGGTGAAGCGCCCGACACGGCCGTGATCCTGGGCGCGCCGGCATCGTATTTCCGCGATCTGGAAGCGCGCGATGCGGTGGCCGAAGCGGTGGCACTGGCCATCCCCGTCCTGGTGCTGCAGGGTGAGCGCGACTATCAGGTCACGATGGACGACTTCGCCATCTGGCGCGAAGCCACCCGGGACCGCGCCGGGACCCTGCTGAAGGCGTTCCCCGGGTTGAATCATCTCTTCGTCACCGGCACCGGTCCTGCGTCGCCGGCCGAGTACATCGCTCCGGGATACGTGGCGGAAGACGTGGTGGTGACAATCGCGGACTGGGTCGGCTGAAGAGAGAGAACGCGCCGGCCTGAGTCGCGCTCCGGGCAGGCAACAAGAAGGGAAGTCGCCCGGCGAGAGCCCTGCGTGCGGGCGACAGGCAGCCGTCGCTGACTCGCCCTGCGGGGGTGGCCGGCCGTCCCGCCACGGGCGCGATTCCTCCCCGCGCTGTTGTCGTGCAGATTCCTTTCCGGTAAGGTCTTACAATCTCACGAATTCAAAATGAGGCGGCCGCGCGCGCATGATCCGGCGGAAAAAGAAAATATTGCTGGCGTGGTTCGGTGCCGCGACCCTGATCGGCCTGATCGAGGCGGCCCAGCTCTACGCCGGCATGGCCGCGATGGACCGGCCGATCAGCTGGCTCGACGCACTGCGTTCCACATTGCCGTCGTGGTACGTTCTGCTGCTTCTCGTGCCCGCCATCGTGTGGCTGTCGCGTCGCTTTCCGCTGGAGCCCGTCCGGTGGCACCGGACGCTGCCGCTGCACCTCCTGGCGGCAGTCCTGTTCGCATTCCTCCACGTCGCCGCTTCCAGCTGGCTGGGCGACTACGTGCTGTCGCGCGGTCCTCAGCCCCCCTGGAGCCTGAGCGAGAGCCTTTCGCGACTGCTGACAACGTTCTTCGTGCTGGAGCTCCTGACCTATTTCGCGGTGGTGGGTGCGTACAACGCCTACGACTACGGTCGTCGCTACCGTGAGCGGGAGGGACAGGCGGCGCGGCTGGCGCTGCGCACGTCGCGCCTCGAGGCAAGCCTGTCGCGCGCGAAGCTGGACTCTCTGCGGATGCAGCTGAATCCCCACTTCCTGTTCAACACGCTGAACGCCATTTCGGTGATGGCGATGAAGGGGGAGCGGGAGGGTGTAGTGCGGATGCTGATGCTGCTGAGCGACCTCCTGCGGCTGTCACTTGATAACCGGCAGCACGTACTGTCATTGCGCGACGAACTGGCCATCCTGGACTGCTATCTCGAGATCGAGAACGTCCGCTTTCGCGACAGGCTGACGGTCGAACGCGATATCGATCCGGCCGTGCTCGACGCGGAAGTGCCGTCCCTGGTGCTTCAGCCGCTCGTCGAAAACGCGATCCGGCACGGTATCTCACGCCGCGCGGGCCCCGGCGTGGTCCGGGTGGAAGCGGACGCCATGGATGGCAAATGGCTCGAGCTGCGCGTCCTCGATACGGGACCCGGTGTGGACGCCACCGCAGCGAGCGACGGCAACGGAGTGGGCCTCGCCAACACGCGTGCGCGGCTCGAGCAGCTCTACGGCAGCCGGCAACAACTGACCCTTTCCGACAGGGCCGAGGGAGGCGCGTGTGCAACCGTACGGCTGCCACTGCGTCAGTACGAAGGTGAGCCGCTGGAAGCAGATCTCCAGACGGCCGCAGTCTGAAACGTGCGCGTTCGTCGAACGCGTTCTGCACCAGCATTGAGGAGATCATGAAAGCTATTCGCGCGATCATCGTCGACGATGAGCCGCTCGCGCGCGAGGGCGTGCGGCTGCATCTGGAAGCAGAGTCCGACATCGAGATTGTCGGAGAGGCCGGAACGGGAGAGGAAGCAGTCACGCAGATCGAGACACTGCGCCCCGACCTGCTGTTCCTCGACGTGCAGATGCCCGGGCTCGATGGCTTCGCGGTGCTGGACGCAGTGGGCGCGCCGCACATGCCGGTGACCGTCTTCACGACCGCGTACGATGAGTTTGCGTTGCGGGCATTCGATGCCCACGCCATCGACTACATCCTCAAGCCGTACGATACGGAGCGCTTCCGCAGCGCAGTGGAGCGCGCGCGTATGCAGGTGAACGGTCGCCGCCAGTCCACGATGGACGACCGGCTCGAGCTGCTGCTCGGCGAGCTGCGGAGTCGAAGCCAGTACCTGGAGCGACTGGTCGTGCGGTCGGGCGGCCGCATCCTCATCCTGCGCGTTGCAGAGATAGACTGGGTCGAAGCCGCCTCCAACTACGTGCGGCTGCACGCGGGCGGCCGCGAGTACCTGCTGCGCGAGACCATGACGGCGCTCGAGGCCAAGCTGGACCCCACGGACTTCGTCCGCATCCACCGCTCGACGATCGTCCGCGTGGACAAAATCAGGGAGCTGGAACCACTGTTCCAGGGCGACTACGTCGTCGTGCTGGACGACGGCACGCGACTCACGTCGAGCCGCGGGTACCGGGAACGGCTGCAGGAACTGCTTCAGAGCTCGCGGTAACGACGTCGTCGGGTAACGACGTCGTCGGGTAACGACGTCGTCGGACGCGGAACCCCTTTTGCACCTCGCCACAATCCGCCATTGGCCGCGCCCTTCCAGTGGCGGCTCCTGACCGGCTGCGGGGCGGCTTCGCGCGGCATGGCGCGGCGCCGGCCGTTGCGCCCGGTCCGGGCATTCAGCGAGAATATGGCCGGATCGGTCATTTTGCAGAACGGGTGCCGCGTCCGGATGGGTGTTTCGGAGGTCCGATGACATTACCACAGCTCAGACTCAGGTCCGCGGGCCGATCGCTGACAGCGGCTCTCGCCGTCTTCGCGGCCGTCTCGCACGCACCGAGACCCGCCGCGGCGCAGGTCCCTGCGCCCGCACCGGCTGCGCTGCCTGGCGCGGAGCAGATCGTCGCCCGCTACCATGAAGCGATGGGCGCTGCGACCTTTGCGAACATTCGGTCGCTCCACTCCGTCGGCGAGGTGTCCATCCCGGTGGCGGGGATCACGGGCACGCTGGAGATCTGGCAGGGGCGGCCGAATCGCACGGTCATGGTCGCGTCCGTACCGGGCTACGGCGAGGTGCGGACGGGCTACAACGGTGAGAACGGCTGGTCCGTGGATCCCGTGGAAGGGCCGCGTATTCTGGCCGGCCCCGAGGCGAGGCAGGCGGAGGACGATGCCCACTTCGATTCGCATCTTCGGACCGCGGAGCTCATCGATTCCATGACCACCATCGAGCGCACCACGCTGGGTGGCCATGACTGCTTCAAGGTGCACACGATCTGGAAGACCGGGCGCGAGACGAGCGACTGCTACAGCGTCGAGTCCGGTCTGCTGATCGGATCCGTGCGCACGCATGAGTCGAGCACGGGTCCGACCGAAGCGCTCATCCTTTATGAGGATTACCAGATGTTCGGCGCTGCACGGCTGCCGACGCGAATCACCACGCAGGTCGACGGTGTGGATCAGGTGGTCACGCTCCGTCGTGTGACGCTCAACGAGGTGCCCGACTCCGCCTTCAACCCGCCTCCCGAGATCCGCGCACTGCTCGGCGGCTGACCGCCGGGGTGCGCAGCGCCCCGGCCAAGGCCCGTCGTAACCGCACCGTTTTCACAAAACCCCGCAACTTTTTGCTCATCGGCGTGACCGCGTGCGTTCTTGAACGTCCGCGCGATCGGGCCACGTCCCGCTAAAACCGCTCTGCCGCAACACTTGTCGAGGCTGGCGAACATGAACGTGCTGTAACCGGGCGTTCACGATTCCGTCATGCAGCGCCTCCTAGATTTCATTCCAGAATCACCGCGGCAGATGCGCCGCATACACGGCCCGATATGGGGCGCAGTTCACAAGAGGGCTCGGGAGAGTCCCAATCTCAACGGAGGCAGCATGCTGAAGAAGATGATACTGACGGCCGCGGTGGCGATCCTGGTTCTGCCGGCGATGGCCAGTGCGCAGACGGTGGTCGCAACGGCGACGGTCAACCCGGCGTCGGCAGTCACAGGGAGCGGCGACGTGGACTTCGGTACGCTGAGCGCGACCGTTGACAACACGATCGATGCGACGGCGGGCACGGTCACTCGGACGCTGACGTACAACCATGACCTGACGGTCAGCTTTTCCAACGTGCCGACCGCGCTCAGCAGCGCAGGCCTGACGGATCTGCCGGTCGTACTGAACTGCGCCTGGGAGCTGGGCGCCGTGTGGTCGGCGGCTTCTGCCTGCAGCGCTGCCTCGTTCGACATCGACGTCGGCGCCGCGCAGACCGTCGCTACCCTCGGATTCGGCGGGACGATCCTCGCGGCCGACGTGGCGAATGCGGCGGCCGGTACCTACACGGCCTCGTTCGATATCGTGCTGACGGCGCGCTGATGCGTCGTTCGGCCGCCGGTCGGCGCACTGACGTGGGTGCGTCGGCCGGTGGCTGGTGCAATATTAAAAGGATGATACACGCGATGAGACCACGAATCATGCGTGCGGCCCTGGCGGCGCTTGCGGTGCTCGTGGTCTCCGTCGCGGGAGCAGGCACCGCAGCGGCGCAGGTGCTCGTGGCGTCGGAGCGGAACCTGGACTTCGGTCAGATTACCCCTGGAGTAGCGACGGTCGTGGCTCCGACGGATCTGATCCGCAGCGCGCAGCTGAGGATAGACGGCCGTGGAACGTATCAGGTGTCATTCCAGCTGCCGGCGCAGCTGACTTCGCCCGCGGGGCACACCATCCCGCTGGTGTTCGGCGCCGACGCCGGGCTGCTGACGATCCGCCGCAAAGTGACTTCGTTCGATCCGTCGACGACGACGTCGTTCCGGATCAATCCCGCGGAGCGTGAGGCGCAGCTGAACCTCGGTGGGCAGGCCATGCCGGCGGCGGCGCAGATGGCAGGGTTCTATTCGGCGACGATCGTGGTCATGGTCGTCCAGACAGGAACGTGAAGGGAAACGGATGAGCGGCAGTATGAATATCGGAATGAATTTCGCCGCGGCGCGGCGGAGCGCGATCATCGCGGCAGCCGCCATCGTCGCGCTGCTCGGCGCCGGGGCGGCGGCACTGCGGGCCGTGTCCGTGAGCCCGATGTCCGTGTTCCTGAGTCATACGAACCGGACGGGCACGGTCACGCTCTACAATCCCAATCCGCTGCCCGAAGAGATCGAGATCTCGTTCGCGTTCGGCTACCCGCAGTCGGACAGTGTCGGCAATGTGACGGTACCGCTCTCCGCTGCAGCGCCCGAGGGCGAGCCGTCGGCGGTGCCGTGGCTGCGCGCGTTTCCGCGCCGCCTGGTGCTCCAGCCGGGACAGCAGCAGGTCGTGCGCATCCTTGCCCAGCCGCCGGCCGGGATCGAGGATGGTGAGTACTGGTCGCGAGTTCTGGTGACCGCCACGGGCGGTCGTCCGCCCGTGGAGCAGCAGGTGCAGCCCGATGTCCGTGTGGCGATCAGCATGCGCACCATCATCGTGGCTTCGCTGAACTATCGGAAGGGCGCTCTGACGACGGGCATCCAGCTCACGGATACACGAGCGGAACGCATTGCGGACGGACTCCAGGTCACGCTGGACATGGCCCGCCAGGGCGAGGCGGCGTACCTGGGGCACATCGGCATCGAGGTACTGGACGCAGCGGGCAACGTGCTGCACGAAGAGCAGGACGTGGTCTCCGTCTATCGCACGCTGCGACGCCGGTTCACCGTGCCCGGCATGGAGAACGCCGCGCGCGTGCGCTACCGGCTGTCAACGGAGCGGCCGGAGCTGGGCCAGGCAAATATCATCACGGCGCCGGCAGTCAGCGGCATGATCGACGTGAGGTGATTGTGCGTCACCGGACGATGCTGCTCGCCGTCGCGCTGCTGGTCACGGCCAGTCCTCTGGACGCGCAGCAGGTGAACGTCGCCGCATCCGTTCCGGTCCGCTCGCCGACCGGGGCGGGCGTGCGCAATCTCACCTTCGGCGCGATTACACCGCTCGTCGGCCAGACCGTCGATGTCGACGTGGTCGCGGCTGCCGCACCGCAGAGCGGCTCGATCCAGGCCGGCGAGTTCCGTTACGACGTGGCGGGAGTAGCCGGTCTCGACTTCAGCCTGACCATGCCGGCGACGCTCACGAGCGGCTCACTCCCGCCGCTGACGTTGACGTCGACCGGCGCGCAGTACGGCGGCTGGTGTGTGACGTCGGGCGGATCCGGCTGCGTACTCACCGGTTTCGATCCGGCTGGCGCATCGGTGCGCGTCTGTCAGCAGACGCGACCCAATCTGACCTGTCATCCGAACCGGTTCTTTCCTCCTGCCACCGAGCTCGGCGTTTACGTGGGCGGCCGTCTCTCCGTGCCGTCAACAGCGCGTGCCGGTGTCTACACCGGCACCGTGACACTGACGATTGTTCAGGTCTACTGACGTGATCGTCGGTCGACGCGGCGTCCTGCGCCGACCGGTGCTGTTCCTCCGGTCGGCGCTTCTGCTTTGCCTCGCCATTTCCGGCCTGACATCCGCCGCATTCGCACAAACGGGCCCGTACGAGGAGGGCATTGTCGAGCTGGTCGCGGAGAGACTGCCGCCGCTGACCCTGATCGTCCTTGTCGACTCTGCGGGCAGCATGCTGCTCCCGCTCGAGCACGTCAGCTGGTATCTCGGCCTGGCCGCAGCCTGGTCGGGCCCGGTCCTCACCATTCCGCGTCTGTCCGGCGGCGCAGCGCAGCTCGATACCGCAACGAACACACTCACCGTCGGCGAGTCGTCCGTTCAGCTCGCTCCCGCCGAAATCACACTGCATGGTCCGCTCGTCTATCTGCGCGCCGAGCGCGTTGCCGCGCTCCTCGAGGCGACCGTGCGCGTCGATTACGCGACGCTGAGCGTCGCGATCGCACGCGAAGTCGCATTCCCTGCGCAGCAGCGGATCATCGCGGAGCAGCGGCGCGCGGTGCTGCTCGCGCGGCAGCGTCAGCTGGAGGAGAATCAGGAGCTGCAGGCCGCGGCATACGCGCCCCTGAGTGGTGCCGGCATCGTCGACTGGCAGATCGCGACCAATGGGCTCGACCCCACGCGACTCACCACCGTACGCAGTGATGCCGGCGTCGCACTACTCGGGGGCGATCTGCGTGCTGGTGCCGTCTTCGAGATCGGCAGTGATGCCGCGGACCACGTACGCGATGCGACACTACGATATCACCGCGTGTTTCCGCAGGGTCGCTACATCGCTCAGGTGAGTGCGGGGGACATCGTCACGAACGGTCTCTTCGCCCGCTTCCTGCGCGGCGTCGAGATCAGCAACCGACCCTTCCTTCGCAGTCACGAGCTCAGCGCCGTGCTCGTGCAGCCGGACCTGCCGGCGGGCTGGGAATACGAAGTGTTTCAGGGCAATCAGCTGCTCGGCTATTCCGACATCGCATCGGTCGATCCGGTTGCGGTGCCGCTCCGCAGCGGCACGACGCCCGTCCAGGTCCGGATGTACGGACCCGCCGGCGAGGAAGTGGTGACGACGCTGCTCTACCAGACTCCCGTGTCTCTGCTGCGTCGCGATGCGGTCGAATACTCTGTGGCCGCAGGGGCGTGCGCCGCCGCATGTGACGAGTTCGCGCACGCCGACGTGCGCTATGGCGCCACATCGCTCGTCACTGTGGGCGGCGGGTTCGAGATGATACGCGACACCACGGGCTCGAGCCTGCGGCCCTACTTCGTCTACAGCCTGTCGTCCGGCCTCCGCGCGACCGCAGAGCTCACATATATGCCATTCTCGCTCTACTCGGCCGACGTCTCCGTGTTTCCCCGCGATGGATCGCGCGCGAGCGTCCGGAGCAGCATCTCCCGCTCGGGGTTCGGACCCATATCCCTGGTCCGTGAACGCGACATGCGCTGGGATCTGGAAGCCCACTGGGATGAACGCATCGAACGACGTGAGTCCCGCTTTTCGCAGCTGCGCTTCGGCGCCGCGGCCGCCGGTGAGCTCGGCGAGTTCGAGCGCTGGCGTGTCTCGTCCATGGCCAGCTTCAGCCGAGGCTTCCTCGAAGCGCGCTATGACCATGACAACACCCCGGCGCGCACACATCTGCTCTCCGGCCGGGCGGCCGTCTACACACCGTTCACTTTCCGGTCCCGGACCCTCCGTCCGCTCATCAACGCCGGCATCGGCATCGGTGAGATCGGAGTCCGCATCCTTGAGGCTGGCGTCTCGGTGCAGCCACGGGCCAACGCCGTGATCACCGCAGGCGCGCAGTGGAGCCGCGGCAGCTCGAGACCGACACTGTCGATCGGCTACAGCGCCAGGACCGGCTCCGTACAGTCCGCTCTGCGCGCCGTCTCCAGCGCCGCAGGTGTAGCGTCCAGCTCATTCAGTGTGAGCGGCAGCACGTCGTTCGCTCACGACGGATCCGTCACCCTGAATCCGTCCGCGCGCACCGGCTACTCCGGGCTCCGCGGCACCGTCTTCATTGACCGCAACGGTGATGACGTGTTCTCCGACGGTGACGATGTCGTCCCCGGCGCGCATCTCGTCGCGGGCGGATTCCGCGCGGTTTCCGACGACGCTGGCCGCTTCCGCATCTGGGGGATGCAGCCGTACCGTCCTATCCAGCTCGCCATCGATTCCACTCGCACTCCCGATCCCAGCCTGACCACAAGCCGCTCCGATATCATTATCCGCCCTGCACCGAACATGGCGCGCCGCGTCGATGTCCAGCTCGTCAATACGAGCGAGCTGATCGGAATGCTCACCGCCGCAACGGAGGTACCTACCGTTGCCGGTATCTCACTCGACATCACCAACGTGGATTCCGGCGTCGCACTCACCGCCGTCACGTTCTCCGACGGAATGTTCTACGTGAGCCGCGTTCGCCCGGGCCGCTACCGCATCACCGTTTCACCCGCTTCACTCGATGCCATCGGCGCTTCGGCAATCCCCGCCGCTACGGAGTTCACGATCACCGGATCCGGTGATGAGATGGTCGTCGAGATCCCGCCCATCCACCTCCAGCGCCGCTGACGCCAGGCGGCTCACGCCATCAGCTGTCCGACCTTCGGGCGCTGTCCGATATACGGACACCTCACCGGAATGCACCGGTTTTCCTGTGTATCCCGACACGCGCGCCCCAGGGCCTGCCAGCCGGCGTCCGGAATCCGGACAGCGGGGCCGAATTGGGAGTGGGTTTCTAAGTGATGTCATCACAATGGCTTAGGGTGTCATGACGACGGCGGCACGATGCTCGCCTTCCACATCGCGGCTCTCACTCCACGGAGATGACGCGATGGTCCGGGAAATATCGATCGCGATTGTGCTCGGCGCCGGGTTCGCCGGCGCGGCGTCCGCGCAGCAGAGCGTTGGCGTGAGCGCAGTGGTGCTGGAGCGGGCGGAGGTAGAAGCCATCGAGCTGAACGTGCGGAGTGCGGGTACCGGGCTGCGCGTGGAGACGGCAGTGAAGGAAGGCACGGATACGCGTCTGCTGCGCAGCACGTGGGTGAGGACGGGTGGTGTGACGGAAGAGACGATCCCTGTTCGAGCTGGTGAGGGCAGTATCCTGCGCCAGGAGCGGCGCGGGGTCGGAGTGGTGGAAGCGCCGGGCAGGAGGATCGAAGCGGGTGCCTCTCTGCACATCGATGCCGCCGGGCATCTGACTGTGACGCGGGTGATCGCGTCGAACTCATGACGTCTTCGGTCGTCGACGTCGAGTCGCGCCGGCCGAAGTCGATTCCTGATGGCCTCAGTCGAGGCCGGCGGCGGCGTCGCTCAGACGGAATCCGAATCCACGGACGGTCTCCAGCTGCGGCACACCCGGCGAATCCCTGAGCTTGCTGCGCAGCCGTGCGACGTGCACGTCCACGATGTTGGACTGCGGGTCGAAGTTCATCTCCCACACCTTTTCGAGCAGCTCCGTACGCGTGATGACGGTGCCGGGCCGCAGGATGAAATACTCGAGGAGGAGGTACTCCTTGGGTGTGAGGCGGAGGGGCGTGTCGCCGATGCGCACTTCGTGGTCGAGTCGATCGAGCGTCAGTGCGCCCATGCGCACGGTCTCGGCGCGAGTGGATCCGCCGCGCCGGGTCAGTGCACGGAGTCGTGCGCGCAGCTCGCGGATGTCGAACGGCTTCGTCAGATAGTCGTCGGCGCCGGCGTCGAGGCCGTCGACTAGATTGTCGGTTCCGGTGCGTGCGGTCAGGAGGAGGATCGGGGTGGCGTCGCTCTCGCGGCGCATCTCGCGCGCCACGTCGAGGCCCGATGCGTCGGGCAGTCCGATATCCAGAATGATCGCATCGTAGCTGCCGATGCGCGCGCAGAGAAGTCCTTCGCTCGCTGTGACGGCGGCGTCCAGCACGTAGCCATCCTCCATGAGCCCGCGTCGTACGAACTCGATGATGAGCGGATCGTCGTCGATCACCAGGATTTTCATGCGACGATGATACCGACGAGGCGCGATCAGCGGAAGTGTGCGGCTGACATGTGGGGAGGCGACGCGGAAGTGGGGCGGGAGCGGGGAGGACCGCTCCGCGCCCCGACCGCGTCAGCGCAGCAGTGAAACGTTGTCCACGCGACCGTCGCGGTTCGAGTCAATGAGCCGCGCGATCGGCACCGAGCCCATGAAGAGCTGGAGCACGGACGCACGGTCATCCAGCCAGCGGCCATTCAGCGTGCCGTTGCCGTAATACGTACGGCCGTACGAGTCGAAGCGGTCGAGCACGACCGAGCCGAGGATGTCACCGAGCGTGGAGCGGCTCAGCCGGCGATGATCGTAGCGACGATCGCGATAGATGATGTCGCCCCAGATGTCGCGTGAGCGGTCGCGGCCGAGACCGAAGCCCTTGTCGCGGCACCACTGGCGCCCCTTCACCGGGTGACCCTCACCGCTGCGGCAGAACGCGGGTCCGCGGCTGTCATAGCGGCCATCGCGTGGGTCATAGCGGTCATCGCGGTCGCGGCGGTCGCCGTCACGCCCGAGGATGATGTCCCACGGATCATTGCGGCGCTCGCGACGCTCGCGCTCGCGCCGGGCACGTTCGTAGTCATCGTTGCGGCGCAGGACGAGACCGGCCCGGTTCGCTTCCTGCTGCTGCTGACGACGCAGTCGCTCGCGTTCCGTCTGCTGCTTCCGCTCCGCCTCACGACGGGCCTGCTCGCGCGCCTGCTGCCGCTGACGCTGCAGCTCCTGCTGCTGACGCGCGCGGTTCGAATTCCCCTGCGCCGCCACGTCCGTCGGCGCCGCCATCCCGATCGCTGCTCCGGCCGCGAGGGCCACCAGCCATCCTGCTCTCATACGATTCGCCTCCTGCTCGACCCGCGCCGCCGGTGTGTCCGAACGACCTGCACCTGATCAGCCTCGCGGCCGGGGGTGCCATTCTCAATGTCACAACGCATGCCGGCAAAAAACGGCGTAACTTCGCCAGTTCACAACAGCTTGCGGCCTGTCCATGGGTCAGCGGGCGTCACCCTGCGTGGACAGAGATCCGGCGGTCTCCCGCTGAGCGGGCCGATGGACCCGAATGGCCGCGGCGTGGTACATGCACCACGGCAGTGGACCACTGTTGACGTTCAACCTGGAAATGACGAGCAGCATGAGTGCAGCAGGAACGGGTCGCCTCCTGTGGGCGGCGATCCTCGCGATGAGCACGGGTGCGTGTGCGAGTGGGCCACTCGCCGAGGTGATCGACCGCAGACCTCCCGAGGTCCGGGAAAAGGAACGGCTCGAGCAGGCCATGGCGCGTGCGCGCGAAGCCGTGCCTCAGTCGCCCGAGCTGGTCCAGCCATCCACGATGAAGGGCACCGAAGTGTGGCGATCGGCCATGCTCGCCGGAGGCCTGCGTGTGATGGTGAGCACGGAGACGCGTTCGCTGTGGCTGATGCGCGATACCATTGTCGTCTTCCGGGCACCGGTCGCCGTCGGCATGGAGGAAGGCTTCACGTACGAAGGCAGGGAGTACGACTTCACGACTCCCGTGGGCAGGCGGCGCGTGCAGGCGAAGGCGACCGACCCGCTGTGGGTGCCACCGGACTGGCACTACTTCGAGGTCGCTGTGGAGAAGGACCTGGATGTCGTTCGTCTGCGCAAGGGACAGCGTGTCGCGCTGGGTGACAGCACCCGCCTGGAGGTGCGGGGCAGCGAGGTAGGGCGAGTCAATCAGTTCGGCAATTTCTGGCCGTTCACGCCCGGCACGGAGATCATCTTCGATGGCAAGGTCTATATCCCGCCGTTCGGCACGCGGCAGCGTGAGATCCCCGAGATCCTGGGCACACACAAGCTGGAGCTGGGCGACGGCTACCTGATCCACGGCACGAATCAGGAGACCACGATCGGCGACGCCGTGAGTCATGGCTGCGTCCGCATGTACAATGCGGATGTGGCTCAGCTCTTCGAGCAGGTGCCCGTAGGCACGCCCGTCTACATCTTCTGAATGGACGCCGGCCGCCGATGCGGCCGGCGCTCAGCGAGCCGGCGTCGTGCTGCGTTGAGCGCATCCCTGAACGCGATGCCGCCGACTCGTTTTCCTGCTTCGCGCGTCAGCTGCGAACCTTCCCCGCGTTAGCTGCGAACGCGGTCGTTCAGCCCTTCAACACCGGCCTTCTCCGCGCAGTGCTCGCAGCAGAAGAAGCGACCGCTCGCCTCCATGCCGTGCCCGATGATGCGCACACCGCACGTATCGCACGTCGGTGCGAGAGTGGCGATCGCACACTCGAAGCTGTCGAACGTGTGTGTCGAGCCCTGCATCCGCACCTCGAACGACTTGTCGTAGTTGTTGCCGCAGAATTCACACTGTGCCATTCCATCCTCCGTACAGTTGCGAGACGCTCCCGTGGGTTGCACGCAACGTGCCCGGTCTGCCGTCCCCCGGCGCACTCCTTGCTCCCATGAGTCCAGCAGGACCACAACCATGAAGAGGAGGATGCAGTGGCGAAGCAGATCGATCGAGGGCCCGCCGACGACGAAGATCCGGTGCGTGTATCGGAAGGGCTCGGAGGAATGACCGGCGCGGCTGCCGGTGCGGGGCTGGGAGCGATGCTCGGACCTGCCGGCATCATCATCGGCGGTCTGGCCGGGGCCCTCGGTGGCTGGTGGGCGGGGCATGGCGTCGGCGAGGCGACGGACGATTTCAATGATGAGACGGACGCGCACTATCGCAGTCTGCACGAGAAGCAATACTCCGATACAGCGGATTACGACGATGCGCGCTCGTTCTACTACCTGGGCAGGATCGCGCGGCGCAACCCCGACTACGAAGGCCGCGGATTCGAAGATGTCGAGGCGGATCTCCGGCATGGCTGGCGGGATGACGCTTCCGAACGGTTCCGCAGCTGGGACGATGTGAAGCCCTTCGTTCGCACGGGATACGAGAATCCCGGCAGCTGAAACCGTCTCGCAGTCAATCGGAACCCGGGCGGTCCGGCGCTTGCCGGAACGCCGGGGCGTTCAGGCCGACATAGGAAAAGAGCGAGGGCGCTTCCGCCCCCGCTCTGATTCCCCTACTCTCACGCACGTCTAGTTGGCGATGGCGTACCCGGACAGGTGCATGGTCGAGAAGATCATCCGCCGGTTCTGGGCGTCGTTTACGCCGCCCATGTTCTCCAGCAATGCCTTCGTGACGGGGTCGATGTGCCAGACGGCGAGCGGCCCCGATGCTGTGCAGCGGCTGTAGTCCATTGAAACGACTACGGGGGATTGGAACTGATAGTGCTCCTGCCCGTTCGCCTGGATGTTCACTTCCGCGTACTGCGAAGACGGTACGTGCACCCGGAACTCGGTCGGTCCGGGGACGGCGCCCTCCGGTACGGTGAACGTCACGCCACCGGCGCTGACCGATCCGCCCGCAGCTCCGATCACGGCACTGGCCTTCGCGGACGGCGCCACTGCGCACGCCGAGAGGAGTCCGCGTGAATCCACCTGCACGTATTCCGTCTGGCCCGTCGGATCGGCGGCCGGATCCCGGTCGCACGCCGCCAGGAATCCGCTCGCGGCAACGACAAGAGCCAGCGGCACACACCTTGAACGTCTCATGGATCACGCTCCTCATTTGTCCGGTTATTCTGGATCAGAAGCAACACCTATGCCGACGCCGAGAGAACTGATCGAGGAGGGCCTGCGTTACGAAACGGGCGGAGTCCTCGACCGCGCGCTGGATTCGTATCGCCAGGCGGCGGCGATGGACGTGGATGATCCGCGTCCCCGTATCGAGGCCCTGCGCCGCCAGGCGGACGTACTCCGTACGCATTGCGAATGGGAGGAATCCCTGACTTGCGCGCGCGAAAGCGCAGCGCAGGCCCGCGCCCTCGGCTTCGACATCCTTCTGGCCGAGGCCCTGAATGCAGAGGCGGCCGTTTATCAGAGTCAGGGCGACCTGGACCGTGCCCGGGGTCTCTATGATGAGATGCTCACGATTTCCGACGACCTCCGCATCCGTGGCATCGCCCTCCAGAACCTCGGCTCGATCGCCGCCATACGGGGCGAGTTCAACCACGCCGAGGACTGCTTCGTCGAGTCTTTCCAGTGTTTTCAGGCGGGCGGCTACAGGCGCGGTGTGGTGTTCGCGCTCAACAACTACGGTCGAGCCGCACTGGACCGGCGGGCCGATGCCGTCGCCCATCCTGTCCTGGACCGTGCCGAAGGGCTTGCCCGAGAGCTCATGGACCTCGACCTCCTCGGCATCGTCCGAATCAACCTCGCCGAGTCCTACCTGCGACGCGGCGACATCGACCGCGCCCAGGACCTGGCCAGCGCCGCACTCGGCTACTTCGGCAATACCAGCAACCAGTGGCGCCGTCTCGAATGCCTGCGCCTCATGGGCGACATCGCCGTCGTCCAGCAGCAGGCCGACAGCGCCCGCAACTTTTTTCAGGCCGGCCTTCGCGTCGCCATCGAGATCGGTGCAGCCCTCGAAGCCGACACCCTCCAGCTGCGCCTCGATTCGCTCCAGCCCGCGTGATCGCAACTCATCACGGCCCTGCCTACCGGCCCGACTCCCAGCCCAGCCAGCCATACCGGCGACGAAACAGCGGAGCCATGCGCTCGCACCAGCTCTGCTCCGTCCCCCCTCGCGCTACCCATCTCGTGATCAGCGCCCGCTGCAGCGCCATGTAGGCTGCGAACCCGCTGCCGAAGCGCGCCAGATAAAGATCCCCAAGCACGCGAACCCCCTTTCGTGAGAGTCCCATCGCCGGTGGTGAAAGGCGAGTTGCGTGCCGTCCGGCCTCTATTCCCTAAACGTATGTCGGACCGACCTTTACGAAGGTTAAGCGTCCGGCCGTGAGCGCGGTGCGACCGCGTTTCAGGACAGTCGGCCGTCCCTCCCGTGCGCCATCGTGAAACATGCGTTTGAGTTGGCACCGTTCTTTCAATACAAATTCCCTGCGTAACACTGAGCAGGAGCAGGGTGATGCACGAGCAGGCGCTCTACGAGGTGGTACAGGGGGGAAGTGGCTGGGTACTGCGGCATGGCCTGCGGGCGCTCGTCGAGTTTCCGACGGAGAGCCAGGCGGTTCGTGCCGCCGTCGCGGTGTGCCGGGACGAGGGCCTGGCCCGCCTGGTGGTCCGGCGTGCGGATGGCGGAGTGGAGGAGATCGACCCGGGCCTCGTGTCGTTCGACGTGGAAGCCTGAGTCGATCCCGTTCTGATCAGTCGTTATGGGCTTGAGCGGGTATCCCGCACCGCTCAGTCATCCCGATAGATCGCGACGGTGACGCGGCCCTGTGCGTCGATGTGACCGCGATACATCCCCTCCGAATTGAATGTCATGGTGTGGTTGCCGGCTGCGTCCATGGCGATGACGCCGCCGTCGCCGCCCTGCTCGACGAGGCGCTCCATCACGACCTGGTGGGCGGCGCGGTCGAGGGAAACGCCGGTGTAGGTCATGCGGGCACAGATGTCGTAGGCGACGATGTTGCGAATGAAGAACTCACCGTGGCCGGTGGCGGACACGGCGCACTGCGCGTTGGCGTAGGTGCCCGCTCCGATGATGGGAACGTCGCCGACGCGGCCAAAGCGCTTGTTGGTCATGCCGCCGGTGGACGTGGCGGCGGCGAGGTTGCCATGGCGGTCGAGGGCGACGGCGCCGACGGTTCCGAACTTCCGGTCACTGTCATCCTCGTGGAGCGGCAGCTCACCCTGCGGCGGTGGGGTTCCTGCGGGTCGGGCCGGCATGGGCCGGCCTTCGGCCTCCAGGGCGCGGCGCAGAGCGTTCCAGCGATTTTCCGTGAAGAAGTAGCTTTCGGGCACCATCTCGTGCCCCTGTTCTCGGGCGAAGGCTTCGGCGCCGTCGCGGATCATCATGACGTGCGGGGACTTCTCCATGACGGCGCGGGCCAGCGAGATGGGGCTCTTGACCCGTGTGATGCCGGCGACGGCGCCGGCCTGGAGCGTGCGGCCGTCCATGATGGCTGCATCGAGCTCGTTCCTGCCCTCGCTGGTGAATACGGCGCCCCGGCCGGCGTTGAAGATGGGTGAATCCTCCATGACGCGGACGGTTGCCTCCACGGCGTCGAGGCTGGAGCCGCCGCTCTCGAGGATGCCGTGTCCTGTTCGCAGAGCCTGCTCGAGGACCGCGCGGAACTGTGCCTCCATCTCGTCGGTCATGGTGGCGCGTGTGATGGTGCCGGCGCCTCCGTGAATGACCATGCCGAAGCCGCCCCCGGCCGGGGCGGGCGTCGCGGCGGGTGCCGGCGCCGCGGGCGCGCAGGCGGACAGGAGGCCGACAGCGGCCGCGAGCAGGACGATTCTGCGATGAGACATTATTCTCCTCGAAGGATGAATCGACAGCAGTACGATTTCGTGGACAATAAGAAGGGGGCGGTGGGGATGCGAGCCGGATCGGATCCGGCAGGGGTGGAGTATGCGACAGGAGCGCCGCGGACCTGCGTCGACGGCGCTCCCTTCCGGTTCACGGCCTCCGGCGTCGAGCCGGGCCGGACAGATCACGCACCGCCGCCACGGCGCGGCCGTGCGTTCTGACGGCGCTCCTCGATGAGCGCCTTCGCTTTCGTCTGCTGCTCCTCGTTGAGAAGCGCGAGCGCCCCCGCGAGTGACTTCCGGTCTTCCTCGTCCACTTTTTCGGCGAACGGCCGCATTTCCTGAAGCCGCTGCATCATCTCCTCGCGGTTGCCGCCCGCAGCCTGTCCGGGCTGAGGCAGCCTGGTCCGAATCTGCTCGCGTGACTCCTTCGTCGTCGCGGACCATCTTGCGCCGATCGCCTCCAGCCCGGTCTTCTGCTCCGCCGTCAGACCGAGATGGTCTGCCTTCGTTACAAGGTACTCGACCGATCCCTGATCGATCAGCAGCCGGGCCGACATGGCGCCGCCGCCCATGCCGCCGCGGCCGCCCTGTCCTCCGCCCTGCGCCAGCAGGGGAAGCGGTGCCAGCACGAAGACGGCCAGTGCAAGCGCCAGTGAACGTCCATTCTTCATACGATGCTCCATCGGTGGTGGGGTGGCGCGCCATGACGATGATCGCCCGGCGCTCATCCACAAGGACACCCGGCGCGGGCATTTCGTTGGGCGCGCGCCGACGCGGAGCGGCCCGCCGGCGCGGGGGATGGTGACCGGCAGCGAAGCCATTGTCCGGAAATGCCGGCCGGGCATGCTGGACCTCAAAGCGCGGGAAACGTATTGTGCGGCCATGAGTCCGATACCTGCCGCCGCGGAATCCATCACGTGAAGTTCCTTCCGGCACAGCTCGCAGCCATCACGGAGAGCGGGGCGCAGCGCCGCAACATCCGGCTGCTCAGCAAGTTCCTGCTGCTGCTCGCGGCGATGATCCTGACGTATTCCGTGCTCTTCCACGTGATCATGCTTACGGAGGGCGAGGGCCGTACGGAGCATACGTGGATCACGGGGTTCTACTGGACGCTGACCGTGATGTCGACGCTGGGATTCGGCGACATCACGTTCCACAGCGATCTGGGCCGCCTCTTCTCCGTGGTGGTACTGGTTTCCGGGGTCATGTTTCTGCTCGTGGTGCTGCCGTTCACGTTCATCGAGTTCTTCTATGCGCCCTGGCTGGACGCGCAGCGCCAGCGGCGCGCGCCGCGCGAGCTGCCGGCCGGGATGAAGGACCACGTCATCCTCACGAACTTCGATCCCGTATCGCTCGCGCTGATCGAGCGCCTGAAGTCGTTCGGCCGGACGTACTACGTGCTGGAGCCGGATCTCACGACGGCTCTGGATCTGTTCGACAAGGGCGTGGCGGTGATGGTGGGCGAGCGGGACGACGTACGAACGTACGAGCGGATGCGAGCGGACACGGCCGCGCTCGTCGTCGCGACCGCGGACGACTATATGAATTCGAACATCTCGTTCACGGTGCGCGAGGTGAGCGAAACGGTGCCTATCGTTTCGTTCGCGCGCGCTACCGAGTCGATCGACGTCCTGGAGCTGGCGGGGTCGAGTCATGTCCTCCAGCTGACCGAGATGCTGGGACGCTCGCTGGCGCGGCGCACCGTCGCCGGCGATGTGCGTGCGAACGTGATCGGCCAGTTCGGCGACCTGCTGATCGCAGAGGCGCCCATCAGCGGGACACCCATGATCGGCCGGACTCTGGCCGACGGCTGGCTGCGGGCCGCCACCGGTCTGACCGTGGTCGGCCTGTGGGAGCGAGGCAGCTTCGAAATGCCGCTTCCGGAGAAGGTGCTGGAACCGACCACCGTGCTCGTGCTGGCGGGGTCCGATGAGCAGCTGGCCCGGTTTACCGAGCTCACCGCGATCTACAACCTGCCCGATGTACCCGTTCTGATCCTCGGCGGCGGGCGCGTAGGCCGTGCCGCGGCGCGCTCCCTCGCCGAGCGCGGCATCAGCTATCGCATCGTCGAGCAGGAACCGACACGCGTGAAGGACCCCGCGAACACCATCGTCGGCAATGCAGCGGATCTGCAGGTGCTGGAGACCGCGGGGATCCGTGAGTCGCCGACCGCCATCGTAACCACGAGCGATGATGCGACGAACATATATCTCACCATCTACTGCCGCCGGCTGCGCCCGGACATGCAGGTGATAAGCCGCTCGAACCTGGAACGCAACGTCTCCACGCTGCATCGCGCGGGCGCCGACTTCGTAATGTCGTACGCCTCGATGGGGGCCAACGCCGTATTCAACCTGCTCGAGCAGGATGATGTCGTCATGATCGCGGAGGGGCTGGACGTGTTCCGCGGGCCGGTACCGAAGGAGCTCGTGGGCAAGACGCTCAAGGAGGCGCGGGTAAGAGAGAAGACCGGCTGCAGCGTGGTGGCCGTAGAGGTCGGTGGTGAGACGATCGTGAACCCGCCGCCCGACATGCCGATGCCGGACGCTCCGGATGCCGAGATCATCGTCATTGGCACCACCGAGAACGAGCGTGCATTTCACAAGCGATACTCCGTGGACACGAGCAGCAGGACGAAGGTCGGCCGGGTCTGAGTCCAGCGCCGACCACTTGCAGACGCCTCCGCGTTGCGCGACCTTCGCTGGTAACAGATAGCAACAAACCCCGAGGCACCCCATGCTTATCCGCACCCGCGCCCCGCTGTTCGCGGCCGCCCTCGTGCTGACCGCCGCCGCCGGCGCACCCGCACAGACCATCAGTGTCGAATACGAGCAGTTCCGGCTGCCGAACGGCCTTCAGGTGATCCTGCATCGCGATGCGACCACGCCGACGATAGCGACGAACGTCTGGTACCACGTCGGCAGCGGTGGCGAGATGCCCGGCCGCACCGGCTTCGCTCACCTCTTCGAGCACATCATGTTCGAGGGGTCGAAGAACGTGCCGGAAGGGAAGATCGACGAGTGGTTCGAGGAAGTGGGCGGCTCACCGAACGGCTCGACGTCGCGTGACCGCACGAACTACATGCAGTCTTTTTCGAGCAACGCGCTGGACCTGGCGCTCTATATCGAGAGTGACCGCATGGGCCACCTGCTGGACGCAATGTCGCCCGCCAGCGTCGACGGCCAGCGCGACGTCGTGAAGAACGAGCGGCGCCAGAGCTATGACAACCGGCCGTACGGTCTGGCGAGCCAGCTCCTGACGGAGGCGCTCTATCCCGCGTCGCATCCGTACTCGTGGCCGGTGATCGGATACATGGATCACCTGAGCAACGCATCGTACGAGGACGTGGTGAATTTCTTCCGTCGCTATTACGCGCCCAACAATGCCAGCATCGTGATTGCCGGCGACATCGACCTGGCGGAGGCGCGGCGGCTTGCGGAGAAGTGGTTCGCCGACGTGCCGGCGGGCGAGCCCGTGCCGGCACCCACGGCGACTCCGCCCGTGATCGAGTCGACGCGCCGGATCATGCTCGAGGACCGCGTGCAGCTTCCGCGACTTTACATGTCGTGGGTCTCGGCGCCGAGTTACGGGGATGACGACGCAGCCATGACCGCGCTGTCACGGCTGCTGGCGGGTGGCAAGAACTCGCGCCTGTACCGCAGACTGGTCTACGAGCTGCAGATCGCCGACGACGTGTCCGCCTTCCAGAACGGCGGCAAGCTCGGTGGCGAATTCCAGATCAGCGCCACCGCGCGCACCGGCCGCACGCTCGCGGAGCTCGAGGCCGTGATTCTGGAGGAGATCGAAAAGGTGAAGGCGGAGGCGCCGGAGTCGCGCGAGCTGGAGCGCATCATCAACCAGTACGAGGTGTCGTTCCTGGAGCAGCTCGAGGTGGTCTCCGCGAAGGCGGATCAACTGAACGAGTACCTCTACTACACGGGCACACCCGACTACTTCAACCAGGATCTGCAACGCTTCCGCTCGCTCACCCCGCAGGACCTGAGCGCCGCCGCGAGTCGCTTCCTGGACGCCGACCGGCGCGTGGTGCTGAGCATCGTGCCGCAGGGGCGCGCGGAGCTCGCGATTCCGGAGAGCCGGATCGTACCTGCCGGGAATCTGCAGCTGAGTCCGGAATCACGTGGCTGAGAATCCCGCCGGCCGGCAGGCGCTGGCGGTCCAAACCGAACGACTGAAGGGCTCGATATGAACGCGATCATCGATAACCGGCGTGGACTGGCGGCAGCCGGAGTGGCGGTCGCGCTGCTGCTGAATGCGACGACGTCGTCCGCGCAGACACCCGACCGCAGCGTGCGGCCGGCCGTAGGCGAGGCTCCGGCGGTGGTGCTGCCACCGCTGCAGGAGTTCACGCTCGACAACGGCATGCGCGTGCTGCTCATGGAGAAACGGGACATTCCGCTCGTGCAGCTGAACCTGCTGGTGGGGGCGGGGACCACACGCGACGATGCCGCGGCGCCCGGCGTCGCGAGCATGACTGCCGCGATGCTGGATGAGGGCGCCGCCGGACGCTCCGCTCTGGAGATTGCCGACGCGTTCGAGATGCTCGGTGCGCGCTTCGGCGTCGGTGCCGGTACGCACACGTCGAGCATGTCCCTGCGCGCGCCGTCACAGCGCCTGCCCGACGCGCTGGCGATCGCAGCCGATGTAGTATTGCGACCCGATTTCCCCGACGCGGAGCTGAATCGTCTGCGTGAGGAGCGACTGACGTCGCTGGTGCGCCGATATGATGAGCCGGGTGCCATCGCCGGCGCCCTGTTCAGCCAGACACTGTACGGTACGGCGCATCCGTACGGCAGGGAAGACGCGGGCACGGTCGCGTCGCTGCGCGCGATGACGACGACCGACCTGCGTGCGTTCCACGGGCAGTACTACCGGCCGAACAACGTGACGGCCATCGTCGTCGGCGACATCGATCGCGCTGCGACCGAACGGCTGCTGGAAGACGCGTTCGGGTCATGGGAGCGCGCCGCGGTCCCCGACGATCGCATTGCCGACGCCACGCAGGTCAGCGGCCGCACTATCTACCTGGTCGACAAACCCGGCTCGGCGCAGTCGGTCGTGCAGCTGGGCCGCATCGGTGTGCCGCGTTCCACCGCCGACTACTTCGCGCTCGAGGTGATGAACGTGATACTGGGCGGCTCGTTCACGTCGCGGCTGAACCAGAACCTGCGCGAGGACAAGGGCTACTCGTACGGCGCGCGTTCCGGCTTCGCCTGGCTGCCGTCGGCAGGTCCATGGTCGGCAGCCGCTTCCGTTCAGACCCAGTCGACCGGGCCGGCCATCGCCGAGTTCATGCGTGAGCTCCGACGCATGCACGAACCGATTCCCGCCGACGAGATCGATCGCGCCAGGAACTTCCTCGCGATGCGCTATCCCGCCGGATTCCAGTCCGTCGCGGGCATCGCCGGTCGCATCGCCGAGATGGTGCAGTACGGGCTGCCGGCGGACTACTTCAACCGCTATGTAGCCAACGTGCTGGCCGTCACCGACAGTGACGTCCATCGTGTGGCGCGCGCGTACATCGATCCGGAGAATGTAGCCATCTTCGTGGTCGGTGACCGCGAGGTCATCGAGCAGCAGGTACGCGACCTCGGTCTCGGCGATATCCGATTCCTCGAGGTCACGGACGTATTCGGCCCGATGCCGGCGCTGGACAACTAGGCACAACTGCGCCGGACGGAACAGTCCGGCGCATCTCCGGTAGACATTCCCGAACCCCGAATGTGAAGACGGCCGCGCCGGCCACGAATGAACTCCGAGATCACGGACGTGATGCTGCGAATTTCTCCGCTTCTCCTTGCCGCCGGCCTCCTCGCGGGCCCCGTCATCGCATCCGCCGAGGTAGGTGTGACGCTCAGCGGCTCGCGCGCGTCCATGCTGCGCCAGAACCGGATCGCGAAGGAGGAGTCCTTCTCGTTCCTGCGCACACCGACCCAGGTGAAGGATTATGTCGAGAATGGACACCTGGTGCCGCTGGATGGCAGCGATTCGTACCGGGTGATCGCCGGCTATCCGTTCGCGCGCCCGGTGGTTCGGTCGTTCGTCGAACGGCTGTCGTCGAAGTATGCCGCGGCGTGTGGTGAGCAACTCGTGGTCACGAGCCTGACGCGGCCGTCCGGCCGGCAGCCGCGCAACGCATCGCCGCTCTCGGTACACCCGGCCGGCATGGCCGTGGACCTGCGAGTCAGCCGGGACGCGTACTGTCGTGGCTGGCTGTCCGCCGAGCTGCTGGAGTTGGAGACCATGGGGCTCATCGACGCCACGCTCGAGCGCTCTCCGCCGCATTATCATGTCGCGGTCTTTCCGGCCGAGTTCGGCGCGTATGATGCGCTTCTCGCAGCCGCAGAGGCGGAGGCGGAGCGTCGTGCCCAGGAGGCCGCCGCACGCGAGCTGGATCTCGCACTCGCGCTGATTCAGCTGGCGCCGCCGACGATAACGGTCGATCGTCCGGTGATCGTGCTCAGGACCATCGCAGCCGTCGTGGCTCTCCTGTTCCTGCCGATTTCCGTCTGAGCGCAGCAGGCATGGCCGCGCCCGGAGGGGATGACGGCCCCGCCGGACACGATGCCGGCGGGGCCGTTGCTTCAGTTGCCGTCCGTTCCGCCGCCCGCGGGCATCTCGGGCGCTTCGATGTCGACGTCGATGTTCGTGTCCTCACCGCCGCCATTGCCCATGATCCCGGAGAAGTACAGCGCCACTCCCAGGATCAGGATCACGACGATGATCAGCATCGCGTAGATGCCGCCGTTCCCACCTCCACGTTCGCCCTCGGCCATGACGGTCTCCATGTTGTCACGTTGAGCGGACTGCTGTAAGGAGGGACATTGCAAGGGAAGGGCCGCGACCGGGGATCGCGGCCGCAGGGCGGCGTGTCACCGATACGACATTCGGGAGAACAGGGGTAGCCATGGGAACGGAGTCGGGTAAGCACGCGCGCACGTCGGAGTTCGTGCTGAAGCGTTTCGAGCGCTGGGCACTGCCGCGCCTGGCGGCGCGGCTTCCCGCCTGGGTGGTCCCGGACCATCTGACCGTGCTGGGCCTGCTGGCCTCGACGGCGATCGGCGCCGCGTACGCGCTCTCCAATCGCAATGAGCTGTGGCTCTGGGTCGTCAATGCCGCACTCGTCGTCAACTGGTTCGGTGACAGCCTCGACGGAACGCTCGCGCGATATCGCAGGATCGAACGTCCGCGCTACGGCTACTACCTGGATCACCTGACGGACGCCTATTCAACCCTTGCGATCGGGCTCGGGCTCGGCTTCTCACCCTACATGATCATCGCCGTCGGTCTGGCCATAGTCATCGCCTACCTGCTCCTCTCGATCAACGTGTATCTCGAAACGCACGTGTTCGAGGAGTTCCGTTTCAGCTACGGCAACCTCGGACCCACCGAAGTGCGCCTGCTCCTCATCGCACTCAACGTGACGGCGCTGTCCATCGGGCCGCTCCCGTTCAGCATCATCGGGATCCAGGCGACCGTGTTCGACGTGTTCGGGCTCGCCGCCGCCTTCACGATGGTGGCGCTGCTGCTGGTGCGGGCGGGCGGCAATCTGCGCGCCCTGGCCCGCCTCGAGCCGCCCGGCCGCGTCAGGAGCTGACGCGCAGTCGGACGCGGAACCCATTGTGCAGAATGGCAGATCCGCACAGCCGCCCGGCCGCTTCCCGCATGGCAGACGCCGTCAGGTCGGCCGCGCCCATGCTCCAGGGGGCCATTCTGCAGAATGGGTTCCGCGTCCGGCTGATCGGGTCGCCTTGCACGGACGCGCGGGCCGCGCGATTCTTCGCGCTTCCGGTCACAGGAGAGAGAACTGGTGTGGTTACGAGCTCGGACAGCTGCAGTCATGTGGGCGATCGTTGCTGCGGCGGGCTGCCGGATCGAGCAGACGCCCCGTGTCGACGCCGATGATCCGGTCAATGTGGCGCGCGCAGAGATCGAGCTGACGCTGCGGGAGTACGAAGAGTCGCTGTCCGCGGGTGACGCGCGCGGTGCGGCCGCCGTGTTCACCCCCGGGGCACAGCTCTATCTGCCCGGCGCCGACGCCATCAATGGCCGCGGCGAAATCGACCGCGCGTTCGCCGAGCGTTTTGCCGACGGCCGCATCGTCGACATGACGCTGGATCATGAGGGCATCGATGTCGGTGTCGGTGTCGCACACCAGTTCGGCACGATGCGCCAGCGCGTCCGCGAGGAGGAGGGCGGGGAACATGACATCGACGGCCGCTTCGCCATCCGCTGGGTGCGAGCCGGCGATTCCGTCTGGCGTATCGACCGTCTGCTCGTCCATCACGCCCCGTCGGATTCCGTGCCGGCGGATTCCGCTGGTTCGACGGGGTCCTAAGCGAGAGGCCCGGCGCGTCCTCTCACAGCAGGAGCGCCGGGCGGATTGACACAGTCGGGGTGCCGGCCTCAGTTCTCACGCGGTGGCGGCGGTCGTAGCGCCGGCATCGTCCTCACGCCGCGGCGGTGACCGTCGCTGGTGGCACCTCGTCCAGCTCATCCGCCTGCGATTCCAGCTCCTCGTCGTGACCGTACACGTCGTGATGGAAGCGCAGCGTGCCATCCTCCTTCACCCAGACCGTGAAGTACACGAGGTAGACGGGCACCGGCTTCTTCAGCGGGATCCACTTCTCTGAGCCCGTCGCCACCATGCCGTCGATCGACGCGGCCGAGTGGGAGGACGCCTTCGACACGAGCAGCCGGGCCAGGTCGGCAGGGCGTTCCAGCCGGATGCAGCCATGGCTGAAGTCGCGGCGCACACGTGAGAAGAGATGGTCCGCCGGCGTGTCGTGCAGGTAGATGTTGTCATCGTTCGGGAAGAGAAACTTGTACTGGCCGAGCGCGTTGTTGCGTCCCGGCCGCTGCCGTACGCCGCCGTTGCTCGTCTGCTCGAAGTTGTTGCGCGCGAGGTAGCCCGGGTCGCGCGCCATCGCCGGCCGGATCTCCTCTTCCATGATCGACTCCGGCGGTGTCCAGTACGGGTTCACCACCACGTGCTCCATCGTGTCGGCAAACACCGGCGTATTCCAGCCGGGCTTGCCGACCACGACGTTCATCGACTCGATCGCATGGTCGTTCTCCACCACCTCGAGCTCGAAGCCGGCAATGTTCACGAGCACGAACAGACGCCCGAGGTCCTGCGGCAGCCAGCGCCAGCGATCCATGTTGAGCTTGACTTCGGCAATACGCTCCTCGATGCTGTGATTCAGCTCGCGCAATGTACTGCTGCCGACCTGGCCATCACTGTCGATCGCGTGCCGTTCCTGGAAATGGCGCAGTGCATCGCGCAGGTCCCGGTCGTACACCGACGGACGCGCGGCGCCGCGCTGCGCGAGCTGTGCTTCGCGCGGATCATCGCTGGCGGACAGCCGCGCACGCAGCACCGCCACCACCTGCGATGAATCGCCCTCTTCCACAGTCGTTTCCGGCAGCTTCGGCCAGCCCCCAGCGTCCTTTATCTTCTGGAGGCGGGCCAGAGCGTTCATCATCCGGCCGTAGTACGGTGTGGCGGGACGCAGCCTCTCGATGATCTGCACCGGATCGCCGCCGCGCACCAGCGACCGCAGGATCGGCTCGCCCGGACGGTCGCTCCGCGGAATCCGCCAGGCCGACCCGACACTGTCCGGATCGATCGCGCCGCGCACGACATCGCTGGCGTAACGCATGTAGCCTTCGCTCAGAACCACGTCGAGGTCCGCCGCGTAGCCCGCGCGTGCTTCCTCATCCAGCGCGCTGTCTCCTTCCGCGTCCAGCATGGCGAACAGTCGCGTGGCGATATCATGGCCATAGGAATCGGGATCGAGCCCGTCCTCGACCGCGCGCCCGATCGCGTCGTACACTGCGCGCGCGCGGTCCAGGTCGCTGTCCTCCGTCCACGCCTGCCGGAACCGCAGGCGGCGGTAGAACTCGAGCACCGGCGGTGAAACAGTCACAGTGTCACCGGCGATGAGGGGATAGATCGCCGCCGTATCCGTCGCCTGCGAGAGCGCGGCCCTGAGCCGCTCGGTCGCCGACCGCTCCGGTCGTGTCTCCGCTTCCGCGCCGCTGCAGGCACCCGCCGCGAGCGCGACGAGGAGTGGCAGCCCCGACCATTTATTCTTCATATCCAGTCTCCGGTTGCCTGGTCATGACTGGACCAGTGCAAAAGAGGCTCCAATCCGGGGGAATGGCGGGGCAGAGCGAAAAACGGCTCCGGACCCGGCTTCACTTTGCGTCTGTGACCCGGTCGGTCATGATGATGGCCTGTCGATTGGGCGGGATGGCCCCGCCGTGGCCGCGAGCAGGCCCAGGGCGCTCCCGGCCGGGCCTTTCCCATGGCTGGATGGGGCTTTTCCTGTAAAGTGAAGCCGGGTCCGGGGGCTTTCAGCCGTTCCGAGCGTCGTCGCCGACGGCGGACAGGGTCAGGAGCAGGGCGCTCTCATCGAGGGCGCGGATGTCGTGGGCGTCGCCGGGGCCGAAGAAGAGCACCTGGCCCTCGCGCAGCTCGTGGCTCTGGCCATCGACGCGGAAGCCGAGTCGGCCCTTGATGAGCTGAAGGGTCATGGGGCTGTCGGCCTGGTGGGTGCCGACCTCGATGCCTGCGTTCAGGACCACCAGCACGAGCCGCAGGCGGCCGGAGCGGGCGAGGGTGCGGCCGAGCCGGCCGCTGCGCCGGTACGACTCGTCCTCGCGCAGCTCGCGCACGTGCGGGTCGAGGTCGAAGATCATCATCGGCTCATCGAGAGTTCGCTGTATCGGTGTCATCCGTGCTCTCCGCCTGGGGAATTCGAGCTGCACTGCGTTGCAGCGGTCAGCGTGCGCCGGCCGTGGCGTCACATCCTGAGCATGTCCTCGACCAGCGACTTCAGCATGGCGGGGTTGCCCTGACCCCTCGTCCTGGCCATCGCCTGGCCGACGAAGAAGCCGAGCAGCCCCGTCTTGCCGGCACGATATTCCTCCACCTTGCCGGCATTCTCGCGCAGCACATCCTCGACCGTACGGCGCAGCGCGGCCTCATCGCTCACCTGCCGCAGTCCGCGCCGTTCGACGATCGCGGCCGGATCTCCGCCCTGCTCGATCATCTCCGCGAGCACATCCCGGGCCGCGCTTCCGGAGATCTCGGAGGTGTCGATCATGTGGGCGAGTGCGCCGACGGCCGCGCCGCGAACCGGCAGAGCCCCGACGTTCTCCCGCGCCTCGCGCGGCATGTCGTTCACGAGCAGCTTCGCGACCGTCGCCGGTGTGGCGCCGGCCGATACGGCCTCGTCGAAGAACTCGGCAATCTCGGCATCGCGCGTCAGGACCTCGGCCTGCTTCGCGGGCACGCCCATCTCCGATGTGAGGCGGCGCTGGCGCCCCTCCAGCAACGGGTCGCGCGGGCCCGCGGGCTTCGGCGCCGGATCCGCACGCCGGGCCGCCGACGGCTTCTTCCCGGTCTTCGTGCGGTCCGGCCGCCCGTCCGACTGACCGGATGCACCGGGAGCGACCTTTGCCCAGGCATCGCGCAACGTCACCGTGCGGTTGAAGACGAGCGCGTCCGGCCTCGAGTCGACGATATCGGCCGTGAAATAGCCGAGTCGCTCGAACTGGAAGCGCGACCCCGCTTCGGCGCCGGCGACCGACGGCTCGACAAACGCCCGCTCGATCGTGACGAGCGAATGCGGATTCAGGTGCGCGCGGAAATCGGCGTCCGGCCCCGCTTCAGGGTCCGCAACGGTGAACAGACGGTCGTACAGGCGCACCTCGCAGGAGACGGCGTGCTGCGCGGATACCCAGTGAAGCGTGCCCTTCACGTTGCGGTCCGTGCCGGCGCTGCCGCCCTTCGTATCCGGATCGTACGAGCACCGCAGCTCCACCACCTCGCCTGCATCGTTCTTCACGACTTCGTCGCAGCGGATGATGTAGCCGTATCGCAGCCGCACCTCGCGACCGGGTGCGAGCCGGAAGAAGCCTTTCGGCGGGTCCTCCGCGAAGTCGTCCTGCTCGATGTACAGCTCGCGGGCGAACGGCACGGGCCGCGAGCCTTCCTTCGGCACGTCGTGCGGCCAGAACGGAGCGTCGAGCTCCTCGACGTGGTCTTCCGGCCAGTTCGTGATCGTGACGCGCAGCGGCCGCAGCACGCACATGACGCGCGGAGCGCGCTGGTTGAGATCATCGCGTATCGCGTATTCCAGCTTCGCGATGTCAACGCGTGTATTCGCCTTCGCCACGCCGATCAGCTCGGCGAACGCGCGGAGCGATTCGGGCGTGACGCCGCGTCGCCGCAGCCCGGCGATCGTCGGCATGCGCGGGTCATCCCAGCCGCTGACGTCGCCGCTGTTGACGAGCTGCAGCAGCTTGCGCTTGCTCATGACTGTGTAATCGAGAGCGAGCCGTGCAAACTCGATCTGGCGCGGACGTGAGTCCGGCGCCACTGCCATATCGCCCGCACCCCGCGGCACGTTCGCGACGATCCAGTCATAGATCTCGCGGTTGTTCTCGAACTCGAGCGTGCACAGCGAGTGGGTCACGCCTTCGAGCGCGTCCTCGATCGGGTGCGCGTAGTCGTACAGCGGGTAGATGCACCATTCATCGCCCTGCCGGTAATGATGTGCATGCCGGATCCGGTACAGGATGGGATCGCGCATCAGCATGTTCGGCGACGCCAGATCGATCCGGGCACGCAGCACGTGCGCGCCATCCGCGAACTCTCCCGCACGCATGCGCCGGAACAGCTCCAGACTCTCGTCCGGACTGCGGTCGCGGTCCCTCGTCGGACGACCCGGCTCCATCACGGTGCCGCGCGCCTCGCGAATCTCCTCTTCACTCGACGAGTCCACGTATGCCAGGCCGTTGCGGATGAGGTGCTCGCCGAACGCGTACATCTGTTCGAAGTAGTCGGACGCGAACAGCGCCTCGCCGAACTCGAAGCCGAGCCAGCGCACGTCCTCCATGATGGAGGCGACGTACTTCACGTCCTCCGTCTCCGGGTTCGTGTCGTCGAACCGCAGATTGCAGCGCGCATTCGGGAACTCACGGGCAATGCCGAAGTTCAGCACTATGGACTTCGCGTGGCCGATGTGGAGGAAGCCGTTCGGTTCCGGCGGGAAGCGCGTGACGATGGAATCGTGGCGGCCGCTTTCCAGGTCGTCCACGATGATGCTGCGTATGAAGTCACGGCCGCCAGCCGTGCGCTCGGTATCGGTGGTGATGCTCATGGTTCCGTGTGGTTCGGCGTGCCGGGACAGGGCGGAAGGTAGCATCCGCGCACGGGGCGGGCGAGGCTGTCAGAGGGGTGTGCCGCAGCGGTCTACTCGCGCGCCTCGATCGACATGTCGGCAATGGCGAGCTGCACAAAATCGTGCACGTCGCGCCGCAGCTGGACGTGGCGCTGATTGCGGGCGGACGGATTGAGCCGGTTCGTGAGCAGTACGACGAACACGTCGCGCTCGGGGTCCACCCACAGGCTCGTGCCGGTGAAGCCGGTGTGGCCGAAGGAGGAGCGGGTGAAGTAGAGGCCGGCCGAAGAGCGCTGGCCGTTCGGTACGTCCCAGCCGAGCGGCCGTCCGCGCTCGCGCTCCTGCTGTAGCCAGGACAGGAACGTGCCCGTCTCGAACAGCGCGTTGTCACGGCCGTGCGCGGCGTCCAGGATAGCCTGGCCGTATACTGCCATGTCCCGTGCCGATGAGAAGAGGCCGGCGTGTCCCGCCACGCCGTCCATCGCCCACGCGTTCAGGTCGTGCACCACACCGTGCACCAGCGTCTTGCGCACGTAGGTGTCGTTTTCGGTCGGCGCGATCTGCGCGAGTGTGAAGCCGCCGTATTCGCCGTGGGCGGTCAGCGGGTTGAAGCGCGTGTCACGCAGCTCCAGCGGCCGGAAGACACGCATCGTCAGCAGGTCATCGAGCCGGCTGCCGCTGACCTCTTCGAGCACGGCGCCCAGCAGGATCATACCCACGTCGCTGTATTCCCGCCGCGCTCCCGG
>DATHUY010000146.1 GCA_035461765.1 Longimicrobiales bacterium | reverse complement strand
CTCCTTCGATTTGCCGCAGAAGCTGCAGCGCAGGTGCTTTTCGCTCGGCATCGCCGCCTACCTCTCGTGCTTGTTCTCCTTGATCTCGTCCGCCACCACTTCTCCGCGGTGTGTCACGACGTGATCAATGATTCCGTACTCAACAGCTTCCTGCGGGCTCATGAAGCGGTCGCGGTCGACATCCTCCGCGATCCGTTCCACCGTCTGACCGGTGTGTCGGGCGAGGATCTCGTTCAGCCGCTGCCGCGCGTAGATGATCTCACGCGCCTGGATCTCGATGTCCGCGGCCGTGCCCTGGCTGCCGCCGGACGGCTGGTGGATCATGATCCGCGAGTTCGGCAGTGCACTGCGCTTGCCCTTCTGTCCCGTAGCGAGCAGCAGCGATCCCATGGACGCGGCCAGGCCCATGCACATCGTCGATACCGGCGCGCGCATGTACTGGATCGTGTCGTAGATCGCGAGGCCCGCGTAGACGGAGCCGCCGGGCGAGTTTATGTACAGGTAGATGTCCTTCTCGGGGTCCTCCGCCTCGAGGAACAGCAGCTGTGCGATGATGATGTTCGCTACGTTGTCATCGATGGGTGTGCCGAGAAATACGATCCGGTCCATCAGCAGACGGCTGAAGATATCGTAGCTCCGCTCGCCGCGGCTTGTTCGCTCGATTACGTACGGGGGATAAAGTGGCATCGCGTGGGTCGTTCGCCTTTCTGTATTCCTGTTGTGCGTTGTGCGCGCCGGCGGCGTCCGCCGGCGCACGTTGCGGCTACTGAATCTCGGAAAGCGACTTGAGGTAGTCGAACACCTTTTCTTCGGTGATCTCCTGCTCCAGCTCGTCGAGCCGGCCGGCCTTGCGCAGCTGGCCGATCACCTCGCCGCGCGGACGCCCCATCCGCTCAGCCATCTCATCGATCCGCGCATCCATCTCGGCCGCAGTCGGCCGCAGCGCCTCCATCTCGGCGACACGGTCCACGACCATCGACCGCTTCAGCGCAAGCTCGGCCATCGGCCACATCTGCGTCCGCAGTTCTTCCATCTTCTCAGGATCGGCACCCTCCCGGGCTGGCATCATCTGGTCCAGATAGCTGCGCACCATCGTCTGCGGCACCTCAAACGGATTCGCATCGATGATCTGCTGCACCAGCTGCATCCTGACGCCGCGTTCCGCTTCCTTTTCCGTTTCGCGACCGAGGTCCTCACCGATCCGGGCGCGCAGGACGTCGAGCGATTCGAAGTCGCCGAGCCCCTTCGCGAACTCGTCATCCAGAGGCGCGTATTCCGGAGTCTTCACCTCGAGGACGCTGATGTGCATGCGATGCGGCTTCGTCGGACCCTGGGGCTCTTCGGAGTTCTCCGGCAGGTCCACCTGGAACTCCGCCGCCTCGCCCGCCTTCAACGTGATGATGGCGTCCTCGACCGCCGGCACTGCCTGGCCTTCGCCGATCACGATCTGGTACTGGCGCGGCTTCGATGGCTCGGCTTCCGTCGCGTCATCGAGAGGCGTGATCTCCACGGTCGCCATGTCGCCCGCCACCGGCGTCGCATCCTCCTTCGTGCGCCAGACAGCGTTCTCCTCACGCAACCGCTGGAGCACCTCGTCGATCTGCTGATCCGCCACGGGCGTCGGTTCGCGCACGACGGTGAAGCCGCCGACACGCTCCAGCTCGATCTCCGGTCGCACTTCCAGCTCTACCTCGAAGCTGAGGTCGCTGCCCGGCTCGTAGTTCACGTTGTTGACGGATGCCTGCGAGATCGGCTGGAGGCCTTCGCTCTCGAGCGCCTCACGGTATGCGTCGTTGATGAGCTTCTCGACGGCTTCCTGCTCGATGGCCGGACCGTACTTCCGCTCCATGACGGCAGCGGGCACATGTCCCTGCCGGAAGCCGGGCAGCTTCACGCGCTTCGACAGGCGCTGCACTGCGTCCTTCTTTTCCCGCGCGATCCGGTCGGCCGGGACGGTAATGGTGAGCCGCCGCGCCCAAGCGCCCGGCTTCTCCACGTTCACTGTCAATTCGGGTGCTTCTATCGCCATGCTGTATCCAGGGGAAGTTTCAAGTGCGAAAGGGGGGACTCGAACCCCCACGGGCACGCCCACGAGATCCTAAGTCTCGCGCGTCTACCAGTTCCGCCACTTTCGCGCGGAAAGAACAGAAAAAATCTAACAGCGGGGGGGAGGCCGATCAACTCGACATGGCGCGGCTTCCCTCGCCGCGCGCCAGCGGTGTGATGGCACTGACGATTGTGGCGGCCCCCGAGTCGCCACGCGTCGCAGGAACGGCTGGTATGGGCGATCCGGCAGAACCGCGGCCAGGCCGGGGTCGGCGATCTCACCTACGGGCCCGCCTCAGCGGGCACGGCGGGTCAGCCGATATGCCTGTAGATGCTCGACATCCATGTCATCGCGGAGGATGCCCTGCACTTCATCCGCGCCGATGTGAAGGGCGGTGAAGCCGGCGGGCATGCTCACACCGCCGAGCCAGCGACCCTCCACGTCGAAGACCTGCCACTGCTGCGGTGTGGCCGCATCCTCAGGCCAGACGTACTCGCGGATCCACACGTGGCCTGCGTCGTCCACGACGATGCCGGCATAAGCCGGGAAGTGCGTGGGCAGCTCGATCGCGGCGAGGACCCGTGCCCACAGGGCCTCGGAGCCGGGGGCGGCGTCGGGGTCCGGCTCCTTCAACTTCGCCACATCCGCATCGGTCACGGCGCGAGCGGGACGTCGGGCGCGGACGATCCGGACCAGCGCCCCGTCAGAGTCGCGCACCTCGTAACTGTAGTCTGCGGAGCGGCCGACGATGAATCCGTATGCCGCCGCGGCGAGGTGGGTTCTTGTGCCCCAGACGCGTTCGCCACCGAGCGTATTGCCGCCCTCGCTGTACACGAAGAACTCGGAGCCGGGCACGCGGCCCAGTTCGCCCAGATAGCGTCCGTCCGCGCCATAGCGCATGAGCGTAATCGTGTCCTGATACACGCCGGACGGTGCGCCCCCTCCGAAACTGAAGCTGGGGCGCGCCAGCAGCGAGCCGTCACCCAGTCGGGCGGTCGGAACGGGGATGCCGCCGGCAGGCGGAGGCGCGAGCTGGGCGGTGCGCACGAGGTCACCATCGGGCGAGAACACGCTCAGCCGGTCGAGCGCGAAGTCGGATGCGAGGATGGAGTCGCCGGGCAGGAGGAAGATGCGGTTCAGCGAGCGGAACTCGCCCGGACCGTCGCCAGGTCCGCCGATCGCCATGATCAGCTCGCCGGCATTGGAAAAGATCCGGATCTCGCTGGAGCCGCTGTTCGCGACCGCGATGCGCCCGTCGCTCAGGCGGACGGCGCCGTTCACCTCGTAAAGATCGTGGCCAGGCTGCTCGGTCGAGCCGATCTCCAGGTGCGGCGAGCCGGCGAGCGCCCAGGACTCGTCCGCCGACCATTGTGCACGCTCGTTCTCCGCGATCGCCACGCCCGCGCTGTCACGAAGACTGAACTGAGCCTGTTCGCCTCCGCGGCGGTCGCATGCGACGGTAACGAGGAGGGCCGCGCCGACAGCTGCGGCCGCCCGTCGCATCAGGGGACCCGCACGTTTGCGATGTAGGTTCGGCCGTCCGGCCACTCCATGAGCAGCGACACGATCTGGCCGCTCCGCGCCTGCCGCAGCAGCGAGCGCGCCTCGACCAGTGATGTCACCGGACGCCGGTCAATCGCGACGAGGCGATGGTCGCGGTTGATGTTCTTGCGCGCCGCGGGGCTTGCCGGCGCTACACTGCTCACGAGAACGCCGCCGGCGGTGTCGAAGCCAAGCTGACCGGCCAGCGCCGGGGTGAGCTCCTCCAGCTCCAGACCCAGGCCGACGGCGGGTCGCGCGGCTGAGCGCCGCGTCGGGCGGCCGGCCCCTTCGGCCTCCACGAGGCGGACGCGCAGGCTGAGAGGCCTGCCGTATCGCACGACCGACAGGGGTACGGTGTCACCGGGCTCGTGCAGCGCGACCAGCCGCTGCAGCTGGCCTACACGCTCGACAGCCGTGCCCGCGACTTCCACGATGACGTCGTGACGCTGGAGACCGGACTGCTCTGCCGGCGATTCCGGCGCGAAGTCCTCCACCACTACGCCGGCGATCGACGGGAGGCCATAGACCTCCGCGTCCTCGGGTGTCACGTCGGCGATCGAGATGCCGAGCAGCGGGCGGCGCACGTACCCGTACTGGATCAGGTCCCGCATCACGCGGCGGGCAAGATTCGACGGAATCGCAAAGCCGTATCCCTGGCTGTAGCCGGTCGAGCTGGCGATCGCCGTGTTGATGCCGATCACCGTCCCGCGCAGGTCGACAAGCGGACCCCCCGAGTTGCCCGGGTTGATCACGGCGTCCGTCTGGATGAAGTCCTCGATCGCATACTGTGCCGCTGTCGGGTCCGCGGCGAGCAGCTCAGCGCCCAGGATGTTGAGCGGGCGACCCTTCGCGCTGATGATGCCGCCCGTGACCGTGAAGTCGAGCGGACTCTCATCCGCGAAGCCGGGGTTTCCGATCGCGAGCACCCACTCGCCCACGCGCGCTTCGTCGGAATCGCCGAGCGCGACCGACGGCAGATCCGTCTCATTGACCCGGATCACCGCGATGTCGGTCGTCGGGTCCGTGCCGACGACCTCGGCCTCCAGCACGCGCTTGTCCCGCAGCGTCACCGTAATCCGGTCAGCATCAGCAACGACGTGGTTGTTGGTCAGGATGTAGCCGTCGTTCGTCACCAGAAAGCCCGACCCGCCCAGCACCTGCGGGACTGCATCCTCCGGGGCGGGGCCCCCCGGGCTCTCGAAGAGCTCGCGCAGACCCGCCGGCACGCGCGAGCTCGCCGGCGCCATGCTCCGCTCCACCTCGATGCGCACGACCGAGGACGTGACGGCTTCGGCGATCGTGATGAACGCATCGGACAGCGATGTGGCCTGGCGCACTGCCTCCCGTGCGGCCGGCGGTGTCGACGGCGGCAGCGCGATGGTCGGTTGCGCCGCCTCCGGACGCAGCGCGATACCGGCAAAGGCCCCGCCGAGAGCGAGCAGGCCGATGACGAGAAGGACGAGGAGTCTGTTGCGCGGCGGCGTCGCGTGCATGGTGGTTGTCTGTTTACGGTAAGGAGTTGTGCGAGTGTAAGCTACGCACGCACACGCGTGAAATCCAGCAGCTGGGATAAACGGCGCGCGTGGAGGTGCGGAAAGATCGCGCGCGGTCGGTGCAGGCAGGTGTGAAGCCGACATGGCGACCGCTCGGAACGGTGCCGTGGCCGGATGCAGATCGGGGACGCCCCCATGAGCGCCCCCGATCCCCCGTCTGCGGTCCCGCCAACCCATCCCAACCCCGATACCGCAGTCCAGCCGGAGTCAGCTCCGGAATCCGAAGTCTAACTCTTGGACTCGTCGACGATCTCGTAATCCGCTTCGACGACGTCCTCGTCCGCCGGCTTCGACGCGCCCGCCTGTGTCGTCTCGACATCGGGCTGCTCGCCCATGCCGCCCATGTCCGGCGTACCCTCACCCGCCGCGGCCTGCGACTGGTAGAACTGCTGGCCGGCAGCGCTGAACGCCTGCATCAGCTGGTCCTTCGCGCCGTTCAGCTCGCTCAGGTCATCCTGTTTGAGCGCGGCCTTCGCACGCTCCAGTGCGCCGTCGATCGCGGTCTTCGAGTCCGCGCTGATCTTGTCGCCCCAGTCCTTGGTATCCTTCTCGACCTGGTAGATCAGCGAGTCGAGCTGGTTGCGCGCCTCGATCTTCTCCTTCCGCTCGCGGTCCTCGCCTGCATGCGACTCCGCATCCTTCACCATCTTGTCAATCTCGGCGTCCGTCAGGCCGCTCGACGCCTCGATGCGGATCTTCTGCTCCTTGCCCGTCGCACGATCCTTCGCGCTCACGTGCAGGATACCATTCGCGTCGATGTCGAATGTCACCTCGACCTGCGGCATGCCGCGCGGCGCCGGCGGAATCCCGGTCAGCTGGAAGCGGCCGATCGTCTTGTTGTCGATCGCCATCGGACGCTCACCCTGCAGCACGTGGATCTCGACTGTCGTCTGGCTGTCCTCGGCCGTCGAGAATACCTCGCTCTTCTTCGTCGGGATCGTCGTATTCCGCGGGATCAGCGCCGTCATGACACCGCCCAGGGTCTCGATGCCGAGCGAGAGCGGGATGACGTCGAGCAGTAGCACGTCCTTCACGTCGCCCGCGAGCACGCCGCCCTGGATCGCAGCACCAACCGCCACGACCTCATCCGGGTTCACACCCTTGTGCGGCTCCTTGCCGAAGAACTCCTTCACGACCTGCTGGATACGCGGCATGCGCGTCGAGCCGCCGACCAGGATCACCTCGTCGATGTCGCTCGTCTTCAGGCCCGCATCAGCGAGCGCCTTCTCCATCGGCGGGATCGTGCGCTTCACGAGATCATCCACCAGCTGCTCGAGCTTCGAGCGGCTCAGCGTGATGTTCAGATGCTTCGGACCCTCCTGCGTCGCCGTGATGAACGGCAGGTTGATGTCCGTCGACGGTGTCGTCGACAGCTCCATCTTCGCCTTCTCCGCCGCCTCCTTCAGACGCTGGAGCGCCATCGCGTCCTTCGACAGGTCGATGCCCTGGTCGCGCTTGAACTCCTCCACCAGCCAGTCGATGATCTTCTGGTCGAAGTCGTCACCGCCCAGGTGCGTGTCGCCGTTCGTCGCCTTCACCTCGAACACGCCGTCGCCCAGCTCGAGGATCGAGATGTCGTACGTGCCGCCGCCCAAGTCGTACACGGCGATCTTTTCGTCCTTCTTCTTGTCCAGACCGTACGCCAGCGCGGCCGCCGTCGGCTCGTTGATGATGCGCAGAACCTCGAGACCCGAGATCTTTCCCGCATCCTTGGTCGCCTGACGCTGGGCATCATTGAAGTACGCCGGCACCGTGATCACCGCCTGCGTCACCTCGCTGCCCAGATAGTCCTCCGCCGTCTGCTTCATCTTCTGGAGGATCATCGCCGACAGCTCCGGCGGCGTGAACGTCTTGTCCGCATTCGGCACGTGCACTTCCACACGCCCCTGCGAATCCGTCCGGATCTCGTACGGCACACGGCTCTTCTCCGAATCCACTTCGCCGCCGCGACGGCCCATGAAGCGCTTGATCGAGAAGATCGTGTTCTTCGGGTTCGTGATCGCCTGGCGACGCGCCACCTGCCCCACCAGACGCTCGCCGTCCTTCGTAAACGCCACTACCGACGGCGTCGTCCGTCCGCCCTCCGCATTCGGAATCACTACCGGGTCGCCACCCTCCATCACCGCGACCACCGAGTTCGTCGTGCCGAGGTCGATACCGATGACCTTCGCCATGCTGTCTCCTTCGCTATTGCAGATTGGCTAACGCCGTTGTGGCGTCTGGTTGCACGGGCCCGTGAACGTGCAACGGGTGTGCCCCTTATCCATGCCTGTACGGCGGGCGGGGCTGACAGATTGGCAGAGACGACGTTCTGGTTTCAGGCTGCATGGGCGTGGGAACGGGCACGGGCATGTGGAAGGCGCACGCACACGTTTACGTGCAGGGGCACGGGCAGAAACCAGCACGGCGGTGCGGGAGAGGGCTCGCTTCGCGGTGGGAGGGCAGGGGCAGGGTGGGCACGCCGACGGAGGTCGGCTGCCTCTGCCCGTGCCCGTAAACGTGTGCGTGCGCCTTCCACATGCCCCTGCACCTGCCCACGCCCATGATAACCTGGCACCAAGCCGTTGCCGTTCGCCGGCTGGGGCCAGGCGGTACTAAGCCCGCGAAGGTAGCCTGGCCGGACACTACCGCGTCCGGGCTCTCTCCCGCTGCAACTCGACCAGATCAGCCGACCACCGAGTATCGTCCCCGAGCAGATGCTTCACGAAGTACTCCGCCCTCAGCCAGAACCAGTAGTCGGACATATTGCCATAGCCATGGCGCTGGCCGGGAAAGACGAAGTAGTCGAAGCGCTTGTTTGCGCGGATGAGTGCCTGGACCATGCGCAGCGTATTGGCGTGGTGCACGTTGTTGTCGATGTCGCCGGTCGTGAGCAGCAGGTGGCCCTTCAGATTTGCCGCGAGCTCCGGGTTGCCGTCGATGTCGTACTTGAACGTGACCTGACCGGAGTCGCCGACCACCTCCTCGACGCCGTGGTGGGTTTCGGACCACCAGCGGTTGTAGATGTCGTTGGTGTGGTTGCCGGAGCTGGAAACGGCGACATCGAAGAAGTCAGGATAGACGAGCATGGCGGCAGTGGACATGAAGCCGCCGCCGGAGTGGCCGTAGATACCGACGCGGTCGATGTCGATGAATGGGAGCTCATCGGCGAGCTGCTCCACGGCCGCCTTCTTGTCGTCGAGACCGTAGTCGCGAAGGTTGCCGTAGCCGTAATTGTGATACCACTTCGAGCGGGACGGATGGCCGCCGCGGTTGCCGACCGTGATCACGACGAAGCCGAACTGTGCGAGCGCGGTCTCGTAGCGGCTGGTCGAGAACGACTTGGCGACCGACTCGGTCTGGGGACCGGGGTAGACATACTCGATGATGGGGTACCGCTTGTTCGGATCGAAATCGAACGGCAGGTACATGACGCCGAACAGGTCCGTCACGCCGTCGGCGGCCTTCACCCTGAACGGCTGCGGCATCTGCCAGCCGGCAGCGCGCAGGCGCGAGAAGTCTGCTTCCTCGAGCGGCATCACGTCGGCGCCGTTGGCGCGTTTGAGCACCGCGGCCGGCACGGTGTTCACGCGTGAGAAGTTGTCGACGATGAAGCGGGTGGACGGGCTGACGCTCGCGCGATGATCGTAGTCGCCGGGATTGAGCAGCCGCAGATTCGAGCCATCGGCGTTCACGCGGTACAGATGGCTGTAGTACGGGTCTTCATCCTGCTCGCGACCGCTCGCGGCGAAATAGATCACGCCGTTCTGCGCGTCCACTGCCTCGACGTCACCCACTGCGAACGGTCCTTCCGTCAGCCTGTTCCGCAGCTGGCCGTCCGGCGCGTAGCGATACAGGTGGGCCCAGCCATCGCGCTCTGACCACCAGATGATGTCGCCGTTCGGCAGCATCTCCGGATTGCGTGTCTCCATGTACGTGTTCAACCGGTCCTCGAACAGCGTCCGCGCCGTACCGGTGGTCGCGTCGGCGAGCATCATGTCGACGCGGTGACGGTCACGGCTGATGCGCACGAAATGCAGCTGGTCCGAACCGTCCCCGAGCCAGAGCTGACGGAACGGTTCCTCGCTGTCCGGATAGCGGATCTGCCGCGCCGTCGCAATGCTGAGCGATTCGTCCTTCCATGCATCCGGCCACGTCACCTTCGTCGCGGTGCGAGCGGGCAGGTCGTAGATCCACAGCTCGGTCTGCGTGACATCCTCCTCGCCCGGCATGTCGTAGCGGTACGTCTCGAGCTCCGGCCGGTCGTTGCCTGTCGAGTGGATCACCCAGAGGTCACCGACCTCGCGCTGATCGCTCCTGACGATTGCGAACCGCCGCGAGTCCTTCGACCACACTGCGCTCACGGGTTTCCGCTCGCCTTCCTTCTTCGCGCGCTCCTGGTCCGTGTCGCCCCGCTGCGTGCGTGCCCAGCTGTAGTGCTCCACCCCATCCTCGGTCAACCGTATCTCCTCGACCTCCAGCGCCTGGTCCAGCGAGTCCGCCTCTTCACCATCCTCGCCGCGCCGCACATCCAGGATCCGCGCGTACTCAGCGGCCGACATCATGTGCAGGTCGTGGTTCCGTGCGAACACGACAATGCTGCCATCCGGTGACACGCTCGCCCAGCCGGGGTGATCGTCGGGCTCCTCCCGCTCCTCCAGCTCCTCCAGCGTCTGCGTGTCGACGTCGTAGCGGAAGTGGTGGACCTTCTTCTCCGGGTCGTCCCGGCGCGGCCGGCGCTCCTCCTGTCGCTGGAGCGTGTCCACCCGCTCGCCGAGCACGCCATCCTCCTCCTCCTCCTCGTCCTGCGTCGACTCCACTTCGAACTCGAGCGTGCGCGCATTGATGAACCGGATGCTGCGGATCGGGAGGTGTTGCGCGTCGTACGGGTCGCGCGTGATGCGGGTGAGCTCTGCGGCGAGCACGTCGTTATCGAAGATCGCGCGCCGCGTGCCGCGCTCGGGATCCACGATCATGTACGACCGGCCGTCACTCGTCTCGAACTCGTACCAGAATCGCTCGGTCCCCTCGATCCAGCGCGGCTGGACGCTGGTGCTGTGCAGCAGGTCGTCCAGCTTGTAGGGGGCAAAGCGCGCCGCCAGCCGGTAGTTCGCCGAGCCGGGACCGCCCACGACGATCTCCGGCTCCGGCAGCATGTCGACCCGGGCCGTCCATTCCCCCAGCCCCGGCGCCTGCTGGCCCATCGCGGCAGTCGATGCCAGGAGCGTGAGTGCAGGCACCAGCGTCAAAGCCGCCAGCTGCCCCCTGCGCCAGAGCGCCCGGGCGATTCCCTTCATCAATGCCTCCGAGGATTCTGTTGTGTTCAGACGAGGATACGGGCGGCGATGGATTCACGCCAGCACACCTGCTTCCGGACGCGGAACCCGTTCTGCAGAACGGCCTGTCCTCACATCTGAACGGGCTTTTCACCCATGGACGGCGCCGTACTGCCGGCCGCCGCCATGCTGTCGTGGGCCATTCTGCAGAACGGGTTCCGCGTCCGACCTCCGGCGAGAAGCCTTGCCTGCCGTCCGCTGCACGGGATACTCTGCCGCCAACCACGCACAGGGAAGCAGAGCGAACCTTGTTCCCGCTCCGAGACGACAATCCGACCGTTCTCACCCCCGTAGTCACGATCGTGCTGATCCTGGCGAATATCGCCGTATGGGTCTACGTGCAGGGGATGGGGTTCGACATGGGTGTGCTCGCGGATTCGGTGTGCCGTCTGGGCGCCATTCCCGCGGAGATCACGGGCCGTACCGCCGGCTACGATGGGGTCGATCTGGGCGAGGACATGCCGCCGTGCGTGTTCGGCGGGCTCACCTATGGCGGCATGCTGACGAGCATGTTCCTCCACGGCAGCTGGCTGCACCTGATCGGCAACATGTGGTTTCTCTGGCTGTTCGGGAACAACATCGAGGATTCGATGGGGCACGTTCGGTTCGTCGTGTTCTATCTGCTGGCCGGCCTCGCCGCGGCGGGTGCGCACGTCTTCATGGCGCCCGGCTCGCCGGTCCCGATGGTCGGCGCTTCGGGCGCGATCAGCGGGGTGATGGGTGCCTATCTGCTGCTTTACCCGCGGATCCGGATCGAAACGCTCTTTATCTTCGTCATCTTCCTGCGCATCATACCGGTGCCTGCGTGGTTCGTGCTGATCCTGTGGTTCGGTCTGCAGGTCCTGTCGGGATACACGGACCCGATGGCGACGGGGGGCGTCGCAGTGTGGGCGCATGTCGGCGGCTTCGTGGCCGGCGTGCTGTTGATCAAGCTGTTCGAGAACCGGGCGCTGACAGCGGCACGGCAGCGCGTCCACGTGAGCGGACCGGGCTGAACCGGTGCCGCCGAACCCATTTCAGATTCACTTCATACATCGGGCGGTCGCGGGATGAAGCTGTCCATCCGTTCGGGCCTCGTGGTGCTCTGGCTCTTCGCCGGTGCGCTGTTGCTTTCCGGCATCTACGCCACGCGTACCGCGGCGAGCGCCACACCACCTGCATCGCAGCAGTCGCCGGACTCCGCGGTCGCATCGCCGGGAAGCCAGGACCCCGCGGTCATGTCGCCGAGTCAGCAGCAGGCGATCGATTCGGCGGCCGTCCAGCCGTCCGGTCCGCCGGCGTCGGGCGTCGGCGGTGCGGAGACGCCGGTCGATACCGCAGCGGCAGCGCAGTCCGAGGGCGGGATGTCAGTGCGGCGGATCGCCGATATCGATACGCCCATCCATCAGCGTCTTGTGTCGGTGATCGGCATGATCACGCTGCTGTTCATCGCGTGGCTGCTGAGCGTGAACCGGGCGATGATACCGTGGCGCGTGGTGCTCTGGGGCCTGGGCCTTCAGATCGTCTTCGCGCTGCTCATCCTGAAGACGCCGGCAGGCGAGGCGTTCTTCACGTGGATCAACACGGTCATCGTGTCGCTGCTCGGGTTCACGGAGGCGGGCGCCCGCTTCCTGTTCGGGAATCTCGTTGTGAACAACGTGCCGGTCGGCGTCGGTGAGCCGGGAAGCGGAGCGTTCACGCCGACGGCAGGGATGGTCGCGAACACGGGCGCATTCTTCGCCTTCAACGTCCTGCCGACCATTGTGTTCTTCTCATCCCTGATGACGATGCTGTACTACCTCGGCATCATGCAGGCGGTGGTGAAGGGCATGGCGTGGGTGATGATGCGCACAATGAAGACATCGGGCGCCGAAACGCTCTCAGCCGCGGGTAACATCTTCCTCGGTCAGACGGAGGCGCCCCTGCTCATCAAGCCGTACGTCGCCGGGATGACGATGTCCGAGCTCATGGCCGTGATGACGGGCGGGTTCGCGACGGTCGCAGGTGGGGTGATGGCCGCCTTCGTCGGGATGCTGATCTTCTACTTCCCGGACATAGCCGGTCACCTGATGGCGGCGTCCGTGATGTCAGCGCCGGCCGCGCTCGTGTTCGCGAAGATCATCTGGCCGGAGACGGAAGAGCCCGTCACGCGCGGCACGCTGAAGGTGGAAGTCGAAAAGATCGACTCGAACGTGCTGGACGCAGCCGCGCGGGGCGCGGGCGAGGGTCTGCACCTGGCGATGAACGTGGGGGCGATGCTCCTCGCGTTCATTGCGCTGATCGCGCTGTTGAATGCGCTGATCGGCTGGATCGGCGGTGTCACGCAGCTTACCGATTTCTTCCAGAGCATTGGCTGGCTGGCCGCAACGCAGCCGCTCAGCCTCGACTCGATCCTCGGCTGGCTGCTGGCGCCGCTCGCATGGCTGATGGGTGTGCCCTGGGCCGACGCGCCCGAGGTCGGATCCCTGATCGGCATCAAGACGGCCGTGAACGAGTTCGTGGCGTACCTTCAGCTCAGCGCGATGCTTTCGGGCGACACGGCGCTCTCCCCGCGGTCCATCGTGATTGCGACGTACGCGCTGTGCGGATTCGCGAACTTCAGCTCCATCGCCATTCAGATCGGCGGCATTGGCGGTATCGCGCCGTCACGTCGGAGCGATCTGGCCCGGATCGGTCTGCGCGCAATGATCGCCGGCTCGCTCGCAGCGTTCATGACCGCGACCATTGCAGGGATACTCGTGTGACGCAGCACCAGGTCAATGCGGCAGCCGACGCGGTACGCGCGCGCGACACACGCGTGCCGGACGTCGCGCTCATTCTCGGCTCCGGTCTCGGCGCGCTTGCCGATGAGATCGATGCCGCGATGCAGATCCCGTTCGCGGAGATCCCCGGGTTCCCGCCGGCGGCCGTGGAAGGCCATGCGGGGCGACTCGTCATCGGAGAGATGGAGGGCCTGACGTGCGCCGCTCTCCAGGGCCGTTTCCACATGTATGAAGGCCATGATGCCGCGGCGGTCGCACTGCCCGTGCGCATGCTGCTCGCGCTCGGCGCCCGCACGCTGATCGTGACGAATGCCGCTGGCGGCATCAACCGGTCGTTCGTAGCCGGCGACCTGATGCTGATCGAGGACCATATCAACCTGACCGCGCGCAGTCCGCTTACGGGGCCGGTACTGGACGGTGAGATGCGCTTTCCGGACATGACACAGGCGTACGATGCCGGGCTGCGCGCCGCTGCCGAGCGTGTGGCAGCAGCGCAGTCGCTGCGACTGGTGCGTGGCGTGTACGCCGCGGTGCCGGGTCCGAGTTATGAAACGCCCGCGGAGATCCGCATGCTGGAGCGGCTCGGCGCTGATGCGATCGGCATGAGCACTGTACCGGAAGTGATCGTCGCGCGCGCCCGCAACGTACCCGTGCTCGGCGTGTCGCTCATCACGAACCTGGCTGCCGGCCTCAGCGCGAGCCCGCTCTCACACGACGAGGTCGTGGCTGCGGGCACGAAGGCTCGCGGCCGGTTCGCCGGGCTGATTCGCGGCGTGCTGCGTGACCTGTCGCGTGAAGACGCTTGATTCGCGGACTCCTACACCAGAGATTGAGGTCGTCTCTCCCCGACAGAACTGTCACCGGAGCTGGTGCGATGCGTGGATTGCGAAACCTGATCCGCCCGTGGTTGTTGCTGCTGGTCGTGCCGGCCGCGTGTGCCGACACGGATGATGCCGACACCGACGCTGTCGACGCGGAATACGGCGGCACCGTCGTCATAGCGAACGTTTCCGATCTGACCGACCTGAATCCTCTCGTCGCGGGTGAGAAGTTTTCACAGGAAGTCAACCGCTTCATGCTGTTCCTGCCGCTCGTGCGACATGCGGATGACCTGTCGCTCGAGCCGGCACTCGCAGAGAGCTGGGAAATGCTCGGCGACACGGGCGTCGTGTTCCGCCTCCGCCGCGACGTCCGCTGGCACGACGGCGTGCAGACGACCGCGCGCGACGTGATTTTCACGTTCCAGCGCGCCCGCGATCCCGAGAGCGCGTACCCGAACGCGGACTACTTTCAGCTGTGGACCGGTGTCGAAGCGCCGGACTCATTCACCGTCCGCTTCACGTTCGAGCCGCACATGGATCCGCTCGCCGGCTGGGCATTCCTTCCGATTGCGCCCGCGCACCTCCTCGACAGCATCCCGCCCGCGCGCATGCTCCAGGCACGGTTCAATCGTGCACCCGTGGGCAACGGCCCGTTCCGTTTCGTCGAGTACCGCCAGAACGATCGGTGGGTGTTCCAGGCCAACCCCGATTTCCCGGAGGCTCTCGGCGGACGCCCGTTCCTCGACCGCGTCGTGTGGCGCCCGATCCCCGACGCAACCGCGCAGCTGACGGAGCTGCGCACGGGTAGCGTCGACATCGTGCTTACGCCGCTCGCGGAGCAGTTCGACCCGATCCGCGGCGCGGAGGGATTCCGCGGCATTGAGCGCCAGGGCAGGCAGTTTGCCAGTGTCATCTGGAACGGCCGCACGCCGCCACTGGATGATCCGAACGTGCGCCTCGCGCTCGGACTCGCGATCAACCGGCAGCAGATCATCGACGTGTTACGCGCCGGCTTCGGCGCCCCCGCCGTCGGCCCGCTCGGCCCATCGCACTGGGCGTTCGATGATTCCGTCGAGCCGCTGCCGCATGCACCGGATAGCGCACGGACACTCCTGCGCGGTGCGGGCATTGAGGACCGTGATGGCAACGGCGTGCTGGATCTGCCCGATGGCCAGCCTTTCGAGATCGAGCTGAAGATTCCCGCGGGCAGCATTATCAATCGCGACATGGGCGAGCTGATCCGCGCCGACCTGGAGCGCATCGGTGTGCGTGTCTCCACGCGCCCGACTGAATGGGGCACACTGATCGACGATTTCACCAGCCCGGAGCGCAGGTTCGACGCGTTCCTGCTCGGCTTCGAGTACGACTTCAGACCCAACCTCTACGACACGTTTCACAGTGGTGCACTTGGCACGCCGAACCAGTTCGCGTCATACTCGAATCCGCGCGTCGATTCGCTGATCGACCAGACCCGCCGCGCGCGTACGCTGGACGAGGCACGTCCCCTGTATGCCGAGATCCAGCGGATCCTGAGGGATGAACAGCCATGGTCGTTCCTGTACTTCTATCCCGATCTGGTTCTGCTGAGGGATCGCCTGCAGGGTGTCGAGATGGATGACCGCGGTGCGCTGCTGACCGTCGGCAAATGGTGGGTCACGGATGCGGCGACCGCGCCGGGACGAAGTGATTCAGCGGGCCGTTCCCAGCCCCGAGATTCGGCGCCTGCACAATAGCGCGATGCACGAAGTCGAGCGCCTGCTCGACCGCCTCGGAGAGCGAAATGCCGCGTGCAAGCAGGGCGGTGATGGCGGCCGACAGTGTGCAGCCCGTGCCGTGCGTGCTGCGCGTGTCGATGCGCGGGCGCCTGAACTCGCGGACGGTGCTGCCATCGTAGAGGACATCGACAAGCTCATCGCCACGCAGATGGCCGCCCTTCACGAGCGCGGCGGATGCCCCCGCAGCGACGAGCCGGCGCGCCGCCCGATGCATAGCCGCCGGGTCCTTCACGGAGAAGCCGGCGAGGATCGCCGCCTCATCGAGGTTGGGCGTGACGAGGGTACTGAGCGGCACGAGCTCGTCGAGCACTGCATGCTGCGCATCCTCGTCCAGCAGCCGATCACCGCTCGTGGCAATCATCACCGGATCCAGCACGTAGTTCGGCAGTGCATGGTCGCGGATGGATTTCGCTACGGCGCTCACCAGCTCACGCGTCGCGAGCATGCCCGTCTTCACGGCACGCGGCGGCAGGTCACTCGCGACCGCGGCGATCTGCGCAGTGACAATATCCAGCGGCACGGCATGAACACCGGTGACACCGAGTGTGTTCTGCACGGTGATGGCCGTGATCGCGCTCGTGCCGAACACCCCGAAGGCATGGAACGTCTTGAGATCCGCCTGTATGCCGGCACCGCCGCCGCTGTCGCTGCCGGCGACCGTCAGTGCGATCGCGCGGGGATCGTTCTCAGTTTGCATGCCGGTAACGTACAGCAAATGAGCCGGCGTGGCAGGGTCTCCACGCCGGCTCATCGCGCCGTCAGCCTGCGGTCCGGGTCAGCTCGCGGCGGGGCGGTACCCACGCAGCCGGCTCTTCATCGAAGAGTAGCCGGCGTCATCCGTGCGCCCGCCGCGCTGGCTGGGCGACAGACGGTTGATATAGGCCTGTGTGTTTTCGACACGGTCCTGCGTCAGCGGGTGCGTGGAGAACCACTGCTCCACGGTACTCGGCCGACGCTGCTGGTCGGAGATCAGTACGTTGAAGAACGACGTCAGACCGTTCGGGTTGATGCCGCTGTTGGCGAGCAGCGATACGGCCGACGCATCGGCCTCGTTCTCCGCACCGCGGCTGTGATTCGCGAAGTATGCCGTGCCGCCGACGCCGATCACTGCCTCTTCCGCACCCGTAGGGGCGCGTCCGAGCAGGACGTAGCCGAGCGACAGACCGAGGTTCGCCGCCTGCATCTTCTCCATCTGCTCCACGCCGTGGCGCAGCTCGACGTGCGCGATCTCATGGGCGAGCACGCCGGCCAGCTCCGACATGTTCCGCGTGCGCTCGATCAGACCACGGTTCACGTAGACGTGCCCGCCGGGCACCGCGAACGCATTGATCTGCGACGCGTTAACCACGTAGAAGTTGTAGTTGTACTGCCGGTTGCCCTGCTGGGCGATCGACCGGCCGAGGTTGTTTACGTAGCGGGTGACGGCTGCGTCATTGACGAGGGGCAGCTGCCGATTGATCTCGGCCGAATACTCTTGCCCCATCTGGACTTCCTGCTGGTGCGATATGCCGCAGGCGCCGACTGCCGCCGTGCTGCCGGCGACGAGCGCCAGCGCGACGGGTCTCCGGAACCACTGCTTGAGGCGAATCATCGGCGTTCGTGCTCCTGTCTCTACATCGGTGGACGCCGCGCACCGCGCGCGGCTCGGCGCATGCAAAGCGCCCGTCCTGCAAGATCGTGCAAGTATATGGGAGCAAAGGCCGTTCCACTCGTGATAACATGCTGAGCAGGGCTCAGGCGACCAGGGTAAAAGCGCTCCACCGCAGGAAGGGGCGCGAGGAATCAGGCGAGTTCCTGGTGGAAGGGATCCGCCAGGTCGAGGACCTCATCGCATCGCCGGTTGTCCCCCGCCTGGCGCTGATTTCGCCCTCACTGGAGGACACTGCACGCGGTCGTGACCTCGGCGCGCGCGTGCGCGCGATCGCGCCCACGGTCGATGTCTCCGATACCGAGCTGGGCGGGCTGGCGACCACAGAAACGACTCAGGGTATCGTTGTGGTCGCCACGATACCACGCACCACGCTCGAGGATGTGCCGCTGCGTGACAGGGCGCTGATCATTGTGCTCGATGCCGTGCAGGACCCGGGCAACTTCGGCACGATCGTACGCAGCGCCGATGCTTTCGGCGCGGCACTCGTCGTTGCACTGCCGGGCACGGTCGATCCCTGGAATCCGAAGTCAGTGCGCTCGGCGGCCGGCTCATCCCTGCGCATTCCGATCGTCGAAACAACGCTCGAGACGGTACTCGCGCAACTCCGCGCACACGGAGCGCTGCTGCTTGGTGCCGACATGGCCGGTGAGAACGTCGAGGAAGTGCGTCATGATGGACCGGTGGCACTGGCGCTTGGCAATGAAGGCGCCGGACTCGGCGATGCCGTGCGCGCCGCGTGCGACCGGCTCGTATCGGTACCGATCGGCGGCTCGGCCGAATCACTCAACGTCGGTGTTGCAGCCGGCATCCTCATGTATCTGCTGTCGAGGACCTCGTGACTGAATCACCCGACTGGCTGCTCTGGCTGTTCGCGGGCATTGTGGGCGCTGCTATCGGCTCGTTTCTCAACGTGTGCATTTACCGGTGGCCCGCAGAACAGTCGGTGGTCAGCCCACCCTCGCGCTGCCCGTCCTGCGGGCATGCGCTCGCGTGGTACGACAATATCCCGATCATCGGCTGGATCGTGCTGCGCGGCCGCTGCCGCTACTGCGGAACCGGGGTGTCGGCACAGTATCCGCTCATCGAGCTCGCGATCGCGCTCATATGGGTCGCGGCCGCCGTGCGCTTCGGGCCCACGTTCGCCGGCCTGCACTCGGCCATCTTCCTGACGATCCTGCTTGGCATCGCTATGACCGACGCGCGCGAGATGGTCATTCCCGATCAGTTCACGCTCGTCGGCGCAGCGATCGGGATCGCACTCGCCACCGTCACGGGCGGCGTCACGTTCGTTCACGCCATCCTCGCGGCCGGGCTCGGCTACGTGCTGCTGTGGGTTGTGAAGCTCGCTGCGGAAAAGGCGCTCGGCAAACCGGCGCTCGGCATCGGTGACATCCACATGATGGTTTTCGTCGGTGCGTTCCTCGGCGCACCCGGCATGCTGCTGACGCTGATGCTCGGCTCCGTCCTCGGCCTCGTCATCGGCGTGCCCCTCACCTATGCGCGCGGGCGTCTCACGGTGATGGGCAGCTATCTCCCGCTCGGAACGTTCCTCGCCCTCGGCGCCGCCGTCGCACACGTATGGGGCGGCGCGATCATTCGCTGGTACCTGGTCTGGATCGGTGCGTGACTATGCTCAGAAACGCGTAATCGAGAATGCGTCGAGTGAGGCGGGGGGCTCCGTGCCTTCGATGAGAGCCGCCACGCACGCGGCAGTGATGGGCGCCAGCAGGATACCGTTGCGATAGTGACCGGTGGCGTAGATCAGACCGGGCATGTCGGGGTCGGCACCGATCACCGGCATGTGGTCGGGCGTAGCGGGGCGGAACCCGGCCCAGGTCTCCACCAGCGGGAGATCAGGGATGAGGGGGATCACTCTGGCCGCGGCGGCCATCAGGCTCGCCATCCCGCGGGGAGTCGGGCCCTTTCGGAAGCCGACATCCTCCACGGTGGCCCCGACGAGCAGGCGTCCGTCGTCGCGCGGGATGATGTAGCAGTCGCGTGACAGCACGACGCGCTGGAGCACCGGCTCCGTCGGCCGCGCGTGGCTACGGCCGCGTCCATCCACGGCGAACATCTGGCCCTTGATGGGACGGAGCGGCAGCTCGCGCGGCAGACCCGCGATGTGACCGCTCCACGCACCCGCGGCGAGCACGAGGTGCTTCGCTTCGATCTCCTCCCCGGACGCCAGCTTGATGCCGGACGCTCTGCCGCCGCGCGTCAGAATCGAGGTGACGGGACTTGCCGCGCGAAACGACGCGCCGGCGGCCGTTGCGCTCGCCAGGAGCGCCTGCGCAAGCAGCCGGTTATTCACCCTGTGATCGCGTCCCACCAGGAGCGCACTCGTGACCTCGTCGGCGAGCGCCGGCTCCAGTTGACGCGCGGCTTCACCATCGATCCGCGACACCTCGAAACGCGCCGCCGCCGGCCCGGCCGCTATCGCGTTCAGCTCCTCGTCGCCGTCACCGAGCGATACATGCAGTTTGCCGTTCGTGTGGTATTCCACATCGATGCCCGTCTCCTCACGCAGCGCCTGCGTGAACGCGCCGAACCGATTGAGACTCCGGTCCGCCAGCTCCATGAACGGTCCTCCTCCCGGCGCCTCGCCCAGAGGGCTCAGCATCCCGGCCGCCGCCCATGTCGCCCGCCGCCCGGGCGAGTCGCGCTCCACAACCATGACATCCCGGCCGTGGACCGCCAGCTCTCGTGCAATCGAGCAGCCGATCGCACCGGCGCCCACTATCACCACTTCTGCTTCGCTTCGTTTCATGCCGCTATCGGTCCGGCTGGTCGGATTCGGCGTCCCGCGCGCGCGTACTATCATCGCAGTCAGGCGACGCGCCGGGCGCACCGATATCCTGTTCGAGATAGGAGCGACTGAGATCCACATAGTGTGACGCGCTGTCGCGCACCCACGCGCCGGACTCGCCCGTGAGCTCCTTGCGAACACGCGCCGGCACACCGGCGACGAGAGTGCCGCGCGGTACCCGCATTCCTGCCGGTACCAGACTCATGGCCGCGACCAGGGAGCCCTCCTCGATCAGGGCGCCGTGCAGGATGACCGCGTTCATCCCGATCAGACAGCCATGCCGGATCTCGCAGCTCTCGAACACCGCGCCGTGGCCGACCGTCACCTCATCACCGACGATCGTCGGGCCGCGCGCGCTCACGTGCAGCACGCAGTTGTCCTGAATGCTCGTGCGCGCACCGACGCGGATGCCATGCTCGTCGTGATCGCCTCGCAGCACGGCTCCGAACCATATGGATGATTCCGCGCCGACTTCGACGTCGCCGATCAACACAGCGGTGGGTGCAATGAACGCGGTCGGGTGAACACGCGGCGTGCGGCCGCGGTAGGTCACGAGCATGGCGCTCGGCAATGCGCGGGTGCGATGGTTCTCATGGCCGTCCGGACCTGTTTGAAAGGGGGGTGCCAGGTCCGGTGGCCGGCAGCTCCGACTGCGCGCCTGCCGCGCGGCCGGGCGCGGGCTCATTCACGCGTGCGGCGTCACCGGAGGATTTCATCGGACGAGCCGCGCCGGCCGGCCCGGCGCTCCGCGGCTCGCCGGCGGGGCCGTGCTCGGCAGCTCCGATCCGCCGCAGCCGCGCACGCGTGACCTGTGTCTCGGTCGCTTCCATGACCTCTATCCCGATGCTTTCGCGTTCGATGCGTTGACCGGCCTGGGGTACGCGGCCGAACTCCTCGAGCAGGTAGCCGTTCAGTGACCGATGCTCGAGCTGGGGCAGCGTCGTGTTGAAGAAGTGATTGATCTCGCGCAGGTCGGTGTCGCCCCAGGCGAGAATCTCGTTGCGCGAGATGCGCGTGACGGCATCCTCATCGACATCCGTCTCATCGACGATCTCGCCGACCAGCTCCTCGAGCACATCCTCGAGCGTCACGACGCCGTCCGTGCCGCCGTATTCATCGACGACGACGGCCATGTGGATGCGACGGTTCTGGAAGTCGCGCAGCAGGCGTGACAGCGGCAGCGAGCCCGGGACCACGAGCGGGTCGCGCGCGAGTGCCTGCAGTCGTACATCCCGCTGACCGCCGATCAGCGCCTGATACACATCGCGCAGGTACAGCACGCCGGTAATATCATCGATCGATTCACCGTAGACCGGCACGCGCGAATAACGCACGGTGCCGAGCTCGGGCACGATGTCGATCAGCCGCTTCGAGTCCTGCCACGCGAAGATGTCGACGCGCGGGATCATGATCTCCCACGTCTTCGTATCATCGAGGCGGAACGCACGCTCAATGAGCTCGCGCTCGTGCTCCTCGATCTGGCCCTCCGTGTGACCCAGCGCGGTCAGCTGCCGGATTTCCGTTTCCGTAATCGTGGAAACGGTGTTGCGGCGGTCCGGCCGCACGCGCGACAGCCGGGACAGCACGACGAGGAGCGGGCTCAGCACACGTGTGAGGACGAGCAGCACCGGGGCGATGGTGAGCGCGATACGGATTCCATGATTCGCCGCTACGCCGAGCGGGAGCAGCTCGCCGAAATAGAGCACGAGCAGCGCTGCGGCACCAATGGCGAGCGCGAGACCCAGGAACTCCCACTGGAGGAATGCGATGTAGCCGGTGAGTGCGCCGGCGCTCACATCGCTCATCGCGTCTGCCATGCGCAGCAGGACGAGCGTTCGTTCCGGTTTCGCCCGGAGCTGAACCAGCGCCGCCGCTCCGGACACCTTCTGATCCGCGAGTGCGCGGATGCGCCCCTCGCCTGGCAGAAATATGGCGAGCTCGGCCGCACTGAAGAGCGCGGACAGAAGGATGGCTGCGCCGAGCGCGATGCCGAGCATTACCATGCCCGGCCCCGCCTGCATAAGGGAGGATCGCTACTTCGACCTACGTCCATTTCCTGCTCAGCTGAATCAGCTCATCGACGATGTCGGCCGCCGTGCGTCCGTCCGCTTCCGCCTGGAAGCTCGACACCACCCGGTGCCGCAGCACCGCCGGCGCCACGGCCCGCACATCCTCCAGGTCCGGCATGCCCCGTCCCGACAGCGCCGCGCGCGCCTTCGCGCCCAGCACCAGATACTGCGACGCCCGCGGCCCTGCGCCCCAGCTCACGTATTTCCGCGTCAGCTCCGGCGCCGCCTCGTCCTCCGGACGCGTCGAGCGCACCAGGCGCACTGCATACGATACCAGCGACGGCGGCGCCGGCACGCGGCGCACCAGCTTCTGCAGAGCCACCAGCTCCTGCGCGCCGAGTACCGACCGCACGACCGGCTCCGCCGAGCCCGTCGTCTGCATGGCGACCTGCTCCTCTTCCTCTCGCGTCGGGTATCCGATGCGCAGTTCCAGCATGAAGCGGTCGAGCTGGGCTTCCGGCAGCGGGTATGTGCCCTCCTGCTCGATCGGGTTCTGCGTCGCAAGCACGAAGAACGGACGGTCCAGCGCCATCGTGTCTCCCGCCGCCGTCACCGCCCGCTCCTGCATGGCCTGCAGCAGCGCCGCCTGCGTCTTCGGCGGCGTGCGGTTGATCTCGTCCGCCAGCACCACGTTCGCGAAGATCGGACCCTTCACGAACCGGAACATCCGCCGGCCCGTCGAACGATCCTCCTCCAGCACTTCCGTGCCCGTGATGTCCGAGGGCATCAGGTCCGGCGTGAACTGGATCCGGCTGAACTGCAGATCCAGCGCGTCGGCCAGCGTCGAGATCAACAGCGTCTTCGCCAGCCCGGGGACCCCCACCAGCAGCGCATGGCCGTCCGCCAGCAGCGCGATCAGCAGTCCCTCCACGATCGACTGCTGACCGACCACCCGACGCCCTATCTCCTGCTCCAGCAGCCGGCGTACCTCCGCCAGCCGCTCCAGCAGCTCGATGTCCTGTTCGTCCGCCGCCTGCGACGCTGTCGCTTCCATCACTGCCTTCTGTATCGATGATTCAGGAACGCGCGGGAATCCTACTCCTCCGGGACGCGGAAGGTGGTACGCAGCTCCACCGGGTAGCTCGTCGACACCACCCAGCCCGTCGCAACGTATTCACGCCCCTCTCCAGATCCCACCCAGGTCTCACTGTACCGACGCGATTCACCAGGCTGCAGCTCCTCGCTGCCCAGCACCTGCATGAACGATCGCGCCGCCGACCACCGCCACACGCTCTCGCCCTCCGCCGTCGAGACGGCGAAATCGTAGCGCTGCGACGACGGGAACTCCAGCGTGATGGGACTGGACGCCACATTGGTGATGTGGATCTCGAGTACAACCGTATCCTCCACCACCCGCACGTTCAGGCTCGACCCCAGCTCCGGCGGTGAGCCGGGCCCCGCATCCATCACCGGCTCCGGCCGGGGCGCGCACGACACCGCCAGCACCACCGCCGCCACCATCCACCTGGCTGCCACTCGCCCGCCTCCTCGTTGCGTACTCCCCGACACCCGATCGGTGTCCGCGGCTGAACCACGGCCTGTTTTCCCGGCCGCATGGCAGGAAGGCGCAAGATAAAGACCCGCCGCAAACGGGGGCAACCGGCGGCACGGGTGCGCAGCGTGTGCGCCGGCGCGGCTCGCGCCCGCGTGCGGGCGTCGCCGACACGCCTGCGGGCGCGCTTGCGAAAAATTTCACAAGCATTAGCTTTGCTCGGCTGTCGTCCTTCCGGCCGGAGATGCATATGGTCCAGCAGCGACGGACAGAGCCGGGGCAGGCTGCGGCGGCGTCGAAATATCTGGGGATCGGGCTGACGTGGGCCCTTGCGACGGGGCTGTTCATGTACGCGGGGGTGCGTGCGGACGACTGGCTCGGCACGGAGCCGTGGCTTACGCTGATCGGCGCATTTGTGGGTGGGAGCGCAGGGTTCTACTACATGTACTACCACCTGGTGATCGATCCGAGGAACCGTCAGTCGAAGCGGGAAGGGAAGGACGGGTGAAAGCCTGGCTCGGGTATGCGGGGGCCGGGCTGGTGGTGGTGGCGACGGGAGCGGGCCTGGCGATGCTGTTCGTGTCCGGGCGTGACGCCAATGCCGTGTGGTTCGCCGCGGGGCTCGCGTGGGTGCTGCAGCTGATCGCGTTCGCGCTGCTGGTGGCAGTGAGGGAGCGGACGGAGCTGTTTCTGGCGGGGTGGCTGGTAGGACTGGTGCTTCGCTTTGGTGTGGTCGGGGTGGTGGCGTTCTGGCTGTCGCGCAGTGAAGCGCTGCCGGTGGCGCCGGCACTGATGAGCCTGGTGGCTTTCGTGTTCGTGCTGCTCCTGATGGAGCCGCTATTTCTGCGACGGGATCTGCAGACGAGATGATGCCGAGAGTACTGCCGTTGATTCGCGCCGCGGCCTCCGAGGAGGGCGGCGGGTTCGATATACCGTCGATGATTCTGCACCATCTGGCCGACTCCCATGAGTGGGAGACGCCGTTCGGTGTGATCCATCTGCCTCAGTTCGCGCCCGTGCACATTGGGCCGCTCACGATCGACTTCTCCATCACGAAGCACGTGCTGTTCATGATGATCGCGGCCGTACTGGTTGCGATTCTCCTGATCCTGGCCGCGCGCGATGCGAAGCGCGAGCATCGCGCGGGCGCCGGGCGCGGTCCGAAGGGCGCGGCGAACGTGGTGGAGGCGCTGATCCTGTTCATTCGTGATGAGATCGCGCTCAAGAACATCGGCCACGGCGGCGAGCGCTACGTGCCGTACATCGTGAGCGTGTTCTTCTTCATCCTGTTCTGCAATCTGCTGGGCCTCATTCCCTGGGGCGCCTCGCCGACGGGCAACCTGTCGGTGACGGCGACGCTTGCCGTGATCACGTTCATAACCGTCGAGCTGGCGGGCATGCGCGAGCTGGGGGCCAAGGGCTACCTGCAGACCATCTTCTATGCGCCGCACGGTATGCACTGGGCGATGAAGGTCCCGATGTACGTGATCATGACGCCAGTCGAGTTCCTCGGGAAGCTGACGAAGCCGTTCGCGCTGGCGATCCGTCTCTATGCGAACATGACGGCCGGCCACGCGGTCGTGCTGGCGCTGACGGGACTGATCGTGGTGGCGGGCATCGGGAACCTGTGGCTGATCGGTCTCGCACCGCTCGCGATGGCGATCGCGATCATGGTGCTCGAGATCTTCGTCGCGTTCCTGCAGGCGTACATTTTTGCGATGCTGTCGTCGGTCTTCATCGGGCTGATCCGGCACGCGCACTGATGGCCGCGCGGTCGCGCCGGGTTGGGCGGCCATGCGGTGGGGAAAAGATGGTGGCAGCGTTCCGCGACGTGGAACGCCTTGGCCGGCGGGCTCCAGCGCCGTCCTCGTAACGTAGCCGGACGGGTGTCCGGCGAGATCCGCGGGCTGCGCGAGCGGCCGGGAAGCGGTGGCACGGGAGCGGTGCGGACGGGGACGCACCACGCCTGTGATCTGAGCAAAATGACAAGCACCCCGGTACAACGGAGTTCACAAGATGGCCATTCTGGGAATGATTCAGGAAGCAATGCCGGGCATGACACCCGAGTTCGCGACGGCGGCGTCGAGCGGCATGCGCGCGCTGGGCAAGGCGCTGGGCGCGGGTCTGACGGTTGTCGGCGCCGGTCTCGGCATCGGCCTGATCGGCTCGAAGATGACGGAGGGCATGGCGCGTCAGCCGGAGATCGCCGGCAACATCCAGACG